>DAOVEU010000414.1:0-2555 GCA_030668805.1 Desulfobacterales bacterium | reverse complement strand
TTCAGGTTTCAGGTTTCAGGTCTTCAAGTTTCTCGATCCTGACACCTGACACCCGAAACCTCACACCTTTTCCCCAAAGCTAAATACGTAGCCAGACGGACATGGATTTTCTCATTGCCAACAGCCGTGATTCACACCCGGAACAAAACGAATTTCAAAAAAGGGTTTCTTCAAGTCCCTGGCCCAGACCGGGACTATAGGCTTAGTAGATTAGTTTAAGCATGTAGCGCCAGGGCAGGCCTCAACTTTAGCTCACCCTGGCCCAGACCCTGGCCCAGACCGGGATCATAGGCTTAGTAGATTAATCCAAGCATGTCGCGCCAGGGCGGGCCTGGCTCATAGTGATAATAGGCTGATCGGGGTACGTAGCGCCCCTGGCCCAGACCGGGATGATGGGGACGGACATCAATGCTAAAGCTGTCGCGCCAGGGCGGGCAGGGCGGGCTTTAGGCATTTTAGGCACTTTAGCTCACTTGTCTACAGTCAATATTCAATCGTCAATATTCAATCATCAATCATCAATCCTATCACATATCCTTTTCTGCAAGCCGTGTGGCCCTGGCCACCCGTTCCCCCGGTTCCATCACGATCAACCGGACCCCTTGCGTATTTCGTCCGATGACGGAGATATCCTTTACAGGCATTCGGATAATCTTGCCGCGATCAGTCATCAGCATGAGATCGTCCTCATCTGTTACCAGAACAATGGCGACCACCATCCCGTTTCGCTCCGTGGTTTTGATGGTGATCACGCCCTTGCCGCCGCGATGACGGATCGGATATTCGTCAATGGAGGTTCGTTTGCCGTACCCGTTTTCGGTCACCGCCATCAGGGTCTTCCCATCGGTTAGCACCTCCATTCCCACGATATACTCCCCTTCGGCAAGGCGCATACCACGAACCCCCCGGCTGGCCCTGCCTGTGGGCCGCACATTCGATTCATGAAACCGTATCGATTTCCCATGCCTGGAGGCAAGGAATACATTTTGTGTGCCGTCGGTGATGCGGGCACCAATGAGTTCGTCCCCTGGCACCAGATCCACGGCAATGATGCCGCCTGACCTGGGGCGGCTGTATGCCATAATGTCCGACTTTTTCACCACGCCACCCTTGGTCGCCGTGAGAATGGTGTGGCCCGGCTCAAACGATCGTACGGAAAGCACGGTGGCCAGTTTTTCTCCCTTCCCGAGGGCAAGGAGGTTAACAATCGCTTTTCCCCGTGCCAGCCGGCCAGCCTGGGGCAACTCGTGGACTTTACGCCAGTAAACACGCCCCAGATTGGTAAAGAAGAGGAATGTGTCATGGGTGGAGGCCACAAATAGATGCTCTACAAAGTCTTCTTCTTTTGTGCCCATGCCGGTCTTTCCTTTACCCCCCCGCCGCTGGCTGTTGTACAGGGTTATTGGGTTCCGCTTGATGTAGCCGGCATGCGAGACCGTAACCACCATGTCCTCTTCAACGATCATGTCCTCTATGCTGATATCCTCGGTCTCCTCGACAATCTCTGTGCGGCGTTCGTCCCCGTATCGCTCTTTAAGGTACGCGAGTTCCTCCTTGACGATATTAAGCACCAGGCGCTCACTGGCCAGGATTTCACGATACCGGGCGATCGCCTGGATGGTTTGTTGGTACTCTTCTACAATCTTGTCGCGCTCCAAACCGGTCAAACGCTGCAGTCGCATATCCAGAATGGCCTGGGCCTGGATTTCGGTCAGTTCAAACTGCGAAACGAGGCGCTCCCTGGCCTCGGCCGGTGTCTTTGAGGAGCGTATCATATCAACCACGGCATCAATATGATCCAGGGCTATCTTGAGCCCTTCCAAAACATGGGCACGGGCCTCGGCCTTGTCCAGGTCAAAACGGGTTCGGCGGACAACGATCTCTTTTCGGTGCTTTACAAAGTAGCTGAGGATCTCCCTTATGGTAAGGACGTGAGGCTGCTTATCCACTATGGCAAGCAGGATAATACCGAATGTGGCCTCCATCTGGGTATGGGCGTAAAGCTGGTTGATGATCACGCCTGCGATTTCGTCCCTTTTGAGGGCAATGACGATCCGCATCCCTTCTCGGTCTGATTCATCCCGGACAAATTGAACCCCGTCGATCCGTTTGTCCTTAATTAGCTCCGAGATTTTTTCAATCAATCGAGCCTTGTTCACCTGATAAGGGATCTCGGTCACGATGATGCTCTCGCGTCCAGTTCGGCGATCCTTTTCGATCAGGACCCGGGCTCTGAGTCTGATGATTCCTCGCCCTGTTCTGTAAGCGTCCTGAATGCCCTTGCGACCGTGAATGATACCTGAGGTGGGAAAATCGGGGCCGGGCAAATAGGTCATCAGCTCCTCACAGGAAATGTCCGGGTTGTCAATGAGAGCTACTGTCGCATCAATGACCTCACTGACATTGTGCGGGGGGATATTGGTTGCCATCCCTACGGCGATCCCCGAAGAACCGTTTATCAAAAGGTTGGGGATCTTTGCCGGGAGCACTGAAGGCTCTATCAGGGTTTCATCATAGTTAGGCGTAAAATCGACTGTTTCTTTGTCCAGGTCTTC
>DAOVEU010000365.1:0-3010 GCA_030668805.1 Desulfobacterales bacterium | reverse complement strand
AAATAAGTAGTTTCTTGGGTTTGTTGTGTTTCTTGGGTTTGTTGTGTTAAAACCCTATGAACCCTATGAACTCAACAAACTCAACAAACCCTAGTGTTTGGAATTCTTGATCGCCTCAAGATATTTGTCCCGACACGTGGTGCTGCAAAAGTAGTGGGTCTTTCCGTTGATAACGCTCTTGATACCCTGTTTCTTTGCTAAGTAGGTCTGACAGAAAGGGTCCTTGACCATCACGTCGTCCACCGGGGTCGAAGCCACATCCTCTGGAGGTGTTGTAGACGATTGCCCCGGAAGTGCCCACTTCTTGAAAACCCAATATCCAAGGTAGATCAAAAAGCAAAGGATCAGTAGTCGCATTTGTACAGTTTGGCTTTCTTTTCCCCATCCTTCAAATCAGATAGAAGGGATTGTATAGTCTGCCCAAAGACGGGATGTGTAAGCCCCGCCGCAATGTTGCACAGGGGCCTGAGGACAAACCTCCTTTCCTGCAGCCTAGGGTGAGGGATTTGCAGCAATATTGTACGCAAGATGCGGTCATCATAAAACAGAATGTCCAGGTCCAAGATCCTGGGGCCGAACCTGACTCCTCCAGGCCGACGTCCCATTGCATGTTCAATGGCTTTTAGTCGTGCGAGAAGGGTTTCTGGCTCAAGATCGGTACGAATCCTGACTACACCATTTACAAACCAATCTTGACACTCCAAATGAACCGGTTCGGTCTCATACAGGGTGGATTGAGCCTCCACCATGCAACCTTCGCACCTATTCATTGCTGCGATTCCCTTGCGACAATTGTCCGCCTTATCCCCAATATTCGATCCAACCCCTATGTAAGCCGTATGTGTGTAACGTGAGCTTTCGTGAGTCATATCAGTCATTGGAAGTCGGTTGAGCCGGTTGAGCCGGTTCTAAAACGGGCTATACTGGGCACGGTCACAAATGTCGTCTTTTAGGCAGGGCTGAAGCCCTGCGCTACATTTAGATTCCCGCGCTGCTGGTACAAACCAAGCAAGAGCTCAGATCGCAACAGAGAAAAAGCTCAATCTATGACCACTTGAAGTATAACGGCGTAAACCGGCCAAACCGGCTAAACGGACCTAACGGGCTTAACGGGCTTAACCGGCAAACGGCCCGCCCTGGCGCAACATGCCTGAGCGGTCGGCATAAAGCCCTGGCCCAGACCGGGATGTTGAAAGACTACGGGCCCTCTTTTCCTGTCGCGCCAGGGCGGGCCGACCCTACGCCCGCCCGCCTCGCCTGAGCGCTCGCGATGGCGGGCAGGTAGGGGCGGGTTTATCCCGCCCGTTTGTTCTGGGCCAGGGGCCTAACCGGCTCATCCGTTCCACTGCTTCACGGATTCGCTCACGGTCAACCGTGAGGGCCATCCGGACATACCCTTCACCTGCTGCACCAAATCCGTTCCCGGGCGTGGTCACAATACCAGCTTCTGTCAAAAGCAGACTGGCAAACCCTGCCGACGTGTACCCCTCTGGCACCTCAACCCAGAGATAGAACGTTGCACACGGTTTATCCACTGATAAACCCACGGAGCGGAGGCCGGCTACCAAAATATCTCGACGCTCCGCATATGTCTGCCTCATATCTTCAACACATACTTGGTCTCCTTCCAGAGCGGTAATTCCCGCAATCTGAACGGCCTGAAATGCACCGGAATCGATGTTACTCTTTACCTGGCCCAAAGCGCTGATTACATCCGCACAACCGACCGCAAACCCGATACGCCAACCTGTCATATTATAGGTCTTGGAAAGGGAGTGAAACTCGATTCCGACAGATTTGGCCCCTTCCACCTCAAGAAAACTCATCGGCCTATAACCATCAAAGGCAATCTCGGAATAGGCAGCGTCGTGACATACGATAACATCATGTTCCCTGGCAAAGGCGACCACCGATTCAAAGAAATCCTTGGTAGCCACTGCTGCCGTGGGATTGTTTGGATAGTTTATAAACATCATCTTGGCCTTTTGGGCCACTTCCGGTGAAATGGCTTCAAGGTCAGGCAAAAACCTATTCTCCTTCAAAAGATCCATGAAATATGGTGTCCCACCTGCAAACTGGGTGCCAATATGGTAAACTGGATAGCCTGGACTGGCCACGAGAGCAATATCTCCGGGGTTTATAAAGGCCAGGGGGATGTGGGCAATCCCCTCCTTGGACCCAATCAAGGTCACCACCTCTGTGCTGGCATCCGGGTCCACGTCAAAACGCTGCTTATACCACTTTGCCACTGCAGCATTAAACTCACCCATCCCTGAATAGGAAGGATATCGATGATTGGCCGGATCTGAACCCGCTCTCTTTAAGGCCTCGATAATATGAGGTGGGGTTGGAAGGTCTGGATCCCCTACCCCAAGATCAATAATGTCAATCCCCTTAGCTCGAACCTGTTCTTTCTGGCGATCAATCTCTTTGAAAAGATAAGGAGGAAGGCGTTTCAGTCTGTCAGCTTTTTCAATCCTCAATTTCGTCCTCCGTCCCAACCAGCTTCCTTCCAAAGTCGGCCTTCATAAATAACCCGCGCGTCTCCTTCAAGGAACACGTTGCGAAAATCATCTCCGGATCCCTCGAAGTAGACTTTCAGGGCTTCGCCTCCCCGGGTATGCAGTACAGCAGGAGAAGCCGCTATCCCTTTTGTGGCAGCAATGAGAGCAGTTGCAACCGAGCCCGTCCCACAGGCCAGGGTCTCATCTTCCACACCACGCTCATAGGTGCGAATGGAAAACGTGCCGTCATCGAGTTGTTCGACAAAGTTGACATTTGTGCCTGCCGGGGCGTAGCGTTGATGGTACCTTACGGCCCGGCCTATCGTGAAAACCGGACTTGTTTTCAGGTCAGTCACCCAGATCACTACATGGGGCACCCCAACCGTGATACTGCTTACCGTAAAAGTCTCTTCTTTAACCTTCAGGGGATAATCAAGTTCTGGCGTGGTCGGTTCTGGCATCTCCAACTTCACCTGTCCACCGGTCACTTCGGCCCGGATGACTCC
>DAOVEU010000336.1:0-3244 GCA_030668805.1 Desulfobacterales bacterium | reverse complement strand
TTCCTACTTTTTGGTGTCAGGTGTCAGGTGTCAGGAGCGACAAACGCGAGATCTGAAACCTGAACACTGAAACCAGGCACCAGGTGTCAGGTGTCAGAAACTGAAAAAGCAAGACCTGAAACCTGAACACTGAAACCTGAACACTGGTCAATAGGTGTAAACTACTTTATGGCGAAAATGAAGGATGCCTTACATTTCTTACATTCCGCATTCCGCATTCCGCACTCCGCATTCGATTCATCCAGTATCAAGTATATGGACCAAACTCAAGCAGACATCTCTCTATCAAATCAACAGCACTTTGTCCATATGCTGTCAGGTGCAATTCGCGCGTCTGGTCATCCACAATGGAAATCGAGATAAAGAGTCGTTCTTTTGGGAGTACGTCGATTATCTTTTCGGCCCATTCAATGACTGTGACGTCATCACCTCCAATGATCTCATCCAGGCCAATCTCATCTAGTTCTACGATGTTTCCTATGCGATACAGGTCCACGTGAAAGAGGCGAAGCCGTCCGGGATATTCATTCACCATGGTATAACTGGGACTCGTCACATAAAGGTCCTCAGGTACCTGTAAACCTCTGGCAATCCCCTGGGTAAGACAGGTCTTGCCGCTCCCCAGTTCGCCGCTCAGGCCAATTACCGATCCATTGGTCAGATATTTGCCAAGAAATGCCCCCAGGCGAACTGTCTCTTCAGGAGAGTGGGAGACAATGTGATGTTCCTTGCTTTTCAAAGGGTTCTGATAAATACGTTCGGGTAGGAAGGACGCCCCCGGGGGGACTTCTCCAATTCCTTGATTTGCCCAGGAAGAATTTCTATGACATCCGAGGCGAGAAATCCCACCGGACCCATGCTTTGGGCAAGGAAATCGGCCGCACAACCGTGCAAATAGACACCTGCATTTACGGCTTCACGAACAGACAGACCCTGAACGATCAGACCTGCGATCATGCCTGTGAGCACGTCTCCCATCCCGCCGGAAGCCATACCGGGGTTTCCAGTGGGGTTGATCGAGGCGGTCCCGTCAGGATGAGCAACAACCGTTCTTGCTCCTTTCAAGACTAAATAGACCTTGTGGGTTGTCGCAAAGTTGCGGGCCTTACGGATCCTTTCTTGCTGGACCTGTGAAGGCGTCGTTCCCACAAGTCTTGCCATCTCACCCGGATGAGGAGTCATCACGACAGGCACCTTCAGGTCTTTCAAACACTCCAAGCTTCCAACAAGAGCGTTGAGCCCGTCTGCGTCAATTACTACTGGAACAGGGGATGTCTGGATGAGCCTTCTAACCAGATCCTGTGTTGGCTTGGCCGTGCCCATGCCTGGGCCAATGGCCAGCCCCTTCTTGTCCTCCAGGAGTCCCATAATCTTCTCATATGCGGATAACCCCAAGGTCTGGTTGGCATTTTCAGGCAGCGGCACGGTCATCACCTCGGTCAACTGTGATTCCATGGCCATGTTGAGGCTCTTTGGAATTCCAAGGGTTACGAGTCCTGCACCCACGCGCATGGCCGCGCTACTTGTCATGACCGCCGCACCGGTCTTACCTGGTGATCCCCCTATAACCAAGAGATGCCCGGTGGTTCCCTTGTGGCTTTGAAGTGCCCTGGATTTAAGACATGCCTTTATCATTTCTCGGGTCAGGAGATGATGTTTTGGGCCGACCTCAGCAACAATAGCAGGCGGGATTCCAATATCAACAACCTCCAATGTGCCGACAAACTCGGTTCCTGGTAACACAACATGGCCAATTTTAGCTAATCCAAAGGTTACAGTCAGAGTTGCCTTGATGCAGCAACCACGTGATTTGCCAGTGTCTGAGTCAAGACCGGAGGGGATATCTACGGCAACGATCGGTTTTTGAAGCGTATTTAAGAACTCAATTATCTCTTTGAAGAGTCCCCGGACATCAGACTTAAGACCGGTGCCGAGCATGGCATCTACCCAAAGGTCACACTCTCTCATCTGGCCCTGGTGGAACTCAAAGGCGGCCATGTCCGGGACTTCATGAACCGGTACGCCCATTTGGTCAAGCAGTTTCAGGTTAGCCGCCGCGTCCCCTCGAACACGCTCTCTTTCGGATAGCAGATATACGGCCAACTCAATATGGTTGCTGGCCAAATATCGTGCGATTACAAAACCGTCGCCACCATTGTTACCCCGGCCGGCCGCGATACCTACCTTCATGTGGCGTACATCCGGAAAGTGTCGGAATAACGCATCTACAGTACCCCGTCCCGCGCTTTCCATGAGGACGATACCGGGAATTCCAAAGGATTCAATGGTCAGACGGTCCATCTCCTTCATCTGTTGCGCCGTAACAAGATACATTCATACCTCCAGAACAACCACGGCAACGGCATACAGGCCGTTGTCCGAAAGGCTCAAAAAGCTATTTTTATACCATATTCCGCAATCCGCATTCCGAAATCACTTCACAGCTCCTTGATCAATGCAATCATTTCTCTTACAGCCTGATCCAGGCCCACGAAGACTGCACGGGCTATGATGCTGTGGCCGATGCTGAATTCGTCGATTTCGGAAAGTCCCTTGAATGCCTTGATGGTCTGATAACCCAAGCCGTGGCCGGCGTTGACCCGAAGTTTCAATTTGTGGGCAAGTTTTGCGCTGTCCACGATTTTTTTGAAGGCTTCAGCCCCCTTTTTTGGGGTATCTGCGTCACAAAAAGTTCCCGTATGAATCTCTACGCAATTGGCATCTATCCGATGGGCAAGCTTGATCTGATCCAGGTCAGGGTCAACAAAGATGCTCACCGGTATTCCCCCTTTTTGAAGAGCCTGGACTGCATCGGATACCGCATCTTTGTGAAGACTGAGGTCGAGGCCGCCTTCGGTGGTCAACTCCTCCTGTTTTTCCGGCACTAATGTCACCAGGTTGGGTTTGATTTCCAGGGCAATGGCAATCATTGCCGAAGTTGTGGCCATTTCCAAAATCAACTTGGTCTTAATCGTTTCCCGTAAAAGTCGGACATCCCGGTCCTGGATATGTCGTCGATCTTCTCTAAGATGGACAACCACCCCATCGGCACCGGCCAGCTCCACCATTGCTGCGGCCGTGACCGGGTCCGGAATATTGATTTTTCTTGCTTCCCTGAGCGTGGCTACATGATCGACGTTAACTGCTAAGGTTGGCATTATTGGGCACCTCCAATCTTATCATTCGCTTAATAGGGATAGACTTTTGTTAATTTTGAGAATCTATAAAAAGATATATATATTTC
>DAOVEU010000079.1:0-7233 GCA_030668805.1 Desulfobacterales bacterium | reverse complement strand
GTGGGGGTAGAAAAGATTACCAGCCTGGGTGATCCCCTCTTGAAAGGCGAGATTCGCCTCAGGGATGTCTTGCGGGACGTGGATGAGATCGATGCCTTTGTCCAAGAATCGGTGCATACGGAAAAAATTTGCAAGATTGTTGATGCTATCAAAGAAATTCACCAGGAGAACGCTCAGTATCGAGATTCCATGTTCGCCACCAGGATGGACTCCGGTGCCCGTCGAAAAGTGAGGCGCTCTATAAATCGTAGGAACCACAAGATCTTCGAACTCATCAAGGATTGGAGATTGGATGCCAGGTTGATCAATGCTGTTGTATATGGGATCAAACACCATATCGACAGGTTTGACAGCCTGGAACAGGAGTTTGCAAAATGTGCTGCACAGTTAGGAGTCACGTTGACCGAGATGCGCGAGGGTTGTGACCAGAAAACAAAATTTGTCGAGAAGTTATTGAAGCAGCGTAAGCCGAAAAAAAACGAAATTCCCGCAACGGTCAATCGCGCCGGTCAGATAGTAGAAACCGTTCATCAAGAAAAGCTCCGATTGAAAATGAATAGTCAGGGCCTGAAGCGCGTGCTGGCCCGAATTGAACAGGGTCAGCATCATACCAGAATTGCCAAAGGAAAAATGATCAATGCCAATTTGAGGTTGGTGGTCAGCATTGCAAAGAAGTATACCAATAGGGGGCTTCAGTTCCTGGACCTGATTCAGGAAGGAAACATCGGCCTTATGAAGGCTGTGGACAAGTTTGAATACCGGAGGGGCTATAAGTTCAGCACATATGCCACCTGGTGGATCAGGCAGGCCATCACCAGGGCTATTGCTGATCAGGCCCGAACCATCCGAATTCCGGTCCACATGATAGAAACGATCAACAAGTTGATTCGGACCTCTCGCTATTTGGTGCAGGAGCTGGGCCGTGAACCGACGCCAGAGGAAATCGCTGACAAAATGGAATTTCCCCTGGAAAAAGTGCGCAAGGTCTTGAAGATTGCCAAGGAGCCTATATCGCTGGAGACACCTATTGGAGAGGAAGAGGACAGTCATCTCGGGGATTTCATAGAGGACAAGAAATTTATGTCACCTTCTGAGGCTGCTATCAATCTGAACCTGGCCGAGCAAACCCGAAAAGTGCTGGCAACCCTGACACCCCGTGAAGAAAAGGTGCTACGCATGCGATTCGGGATAGGAGAGAAGTCAGACCATACGCTTGAAGAGGTGGGAAAGGATTTTGCGGTGACCCGAGAACGGATCAGGCAGATCGAGGCAAAGGCTTTAAGGAAGCTGCGCCACCCTACAAGGAGCCGCAAGCTGAAGGCCTTCCTGGAAATTTGACACATTCAATTTCCTTGACAAGACGGGTTGTTGTGACTATAAATTGAGTATCCCCTCCCAAACCCTCCCCCCCTGGCCCAGACCGGGTTTTCAAGGGCAACAGCTTGTTTCGCGGAGGTCGCGCCCCTGGCCCAGACCTGGTTTGTACGGACTACAGCTTGATTCAGGCATGTCGCGCCAGGGCGGGCAGGGCGGACTTGAAGGGGGAGGGCAGGGTGGGGGTGTTAACTTGACATTTCGGGCCCATAGCTCAGTTGGAAGAGCCACCGGCTCATAACCGGTAGGTCCCTGGTTCGAACCCAGGTGGGCCCACCACGGAGAAAAGATATGTGTATACGGTATGGAAGGAGATACAATAGGCGTCATGTCAAGAAACCAACCGTAAAACGCTTGGCCCTGGTTCCAAACTGAGAAGGTGTGGTCTCTGGATCACACCTTTTCGCTTTTAGGAGAAAAGGTTTGATCGTTACACTAAGAGATATCATGGAGGTGATGGAAGAGATTGCCCCGGCCTCTTTGGCACAGGACTGGGACAACATAGGCCTTCAGGTCGGCCATCAGACCTGGCAGGTTGACAAGATATGGGTTGCCCTTGATCCGACTGACGACGTTGTGGCCGAGGCTTGTGGAGAAGGGGTTAGCCTTTTGATCACTCACCACCCGCTGATATTCTATCCCATCGCGGCCGTGGATCTGGAAACATCCACAGGAAGCATCATACAAGCTGCCTTGCAAAAGAAGCTTGCAATCTTTTGTGCCCATACTAATTTGGATAGTGCCATTGGTGGGGTAAACGATACCCTGGCTGAAAGGCTGCAGCTTCAGGACACAAGGGTACTGAGACCTCCTGACCGGGCAGACCTATATAAGCTGATTGTATTCGTCCCGGTAGGATACGAGGAGAAAATCTTAGATGCCCTATTTGAATCGGGTGCCGGAAAAACAGAAAAATACACCCATACCTCTTTTCGGACCAAAGGTGTCGGTACTTTCAGACCGGGCATCACGGCCAAGCCCTTTAAGGGTCGTGTGGGTGAAATTAGCCACAGTACTGAATACAGGATAGAGGCCCTGGTGCGAAAGAAGGATCTATCTCGGGTCATCAGATCCTTGGAAAGGGCGCATCCGTATGAGGAAATGGCCTATGACGTTTATGCCACGGGTGTGGAAAAATCGAAAGAGGGATTGGGACGCATTGGAGATCTTGTGCAGGATTTGACGCTCGATGCCTTTGCCCGAATCATCAAAGAAGCATTAGGGTTGAACACGGTAAAGGCTGCCGGAGATCCAAGGCAGACGATTAGGCGGGTGGCTGTGTGCAGTGGCAGCGGAAGGGGCCTACTGGAGGATTTCTTTGCCTCTGATGCTCAGGTCTATGTGAGTGGTGACCTTGGTTATCATGACGGACGAAAGGCTGAGGCATTAGGACGCGCATTGATTGATATAGGGCATTTCGCTTCCGAGCACTTAGTGGTGGAAAACCTTGCAGCAGGCTTGAAAGATGCTCTGTCAAAAAGGGGGTACGCCGTTAACGTAGAGGCGTACACCCAGGAGCGTGATTGCTTTTATTATCTTTGATTTCATCAGGATAGTTCCAAGAGCTAAAGTGTTACTTTAAGCTTGAACTTTTCGCTAAATTCATTAGGGAGAGTATTGTGAAAGAACAAATCAACTTGCTGGTAAAACTTCAACAAAAAGATAGGGTGCTGGATCGGTTCAGGCGGCAAATACGTGAAGGCCCTGAACGACTCCAAGACCTTGAAAAAAAGCTGGAAGGAGTTGAAGAAGATGTCGAGGCTGATAAGAGGCGCATCCAAGAGCTGAAGAAGACCCAACGCGACTATGAAGCTGAGATAGAAGATGGCCTGGCCCACATCAGGAAAAGCCGAGGCAGGCTTATGGGCATCAAGAACAACAAGGAGTATCGGGCTTTATTAAGGGAGATCGAGGAGGCCGAAAAGGGAAATGCAGATAAAGAGGACAGAATTTTGAGTTGCCTGGAGGAATTGGAGAACCTTAACAAGGAACTTGAGGCTAAGGAAAAGGGCCTGTCAGCCATGCGGGATAGCCTTGAAAGCGAGAAAACAGCCATAGCCAAAGAAGTTGCCCGTGTCCAGGAGGAGATCTCGGATACAGAGAAATCCAGGGAGAATCTCGTGCAAACCATAACCCCTGAGCTTCTTCCAAAATATGAGCAGATCAAGGCAAGGAGCGGGGGCATAGCGATGGCGTTGGTGAACAATGCAACCTGTTCTGAATGCCACCTGGGTATTCCCCCACAGATGTACAATGAACTTCAAAGGCAGGACAGCCTGAAGTTTTGTCCTAATTGCCAACGAATTATTTACTGGAAAGAGGCTGAGACTTCAGCCTGACAAAACAAGTGGTTTGTTGAGTTTATTGTCAGAGCAGGCTAAACGATCGCTCGCGTCTTCGATCTTTTGCAGACGCGGGAGGAAAGTCCGGGCTCCTGAGGGCAGGGTGCTCCGTAACGCGGAGTCGCGGTAACGCGAAGGAAAGTGCCACAGAAAAGATACCGCCCTGTGAGATGGCGGCCACGCCTATCTCGCGGGGTAAGGGTGAAAAGGTGCGGTAAGAGCGCACCAGTTCCCCGGGTGACCGGGGAAGCTAGGTAAACCCCACCCGGAGCAAGACCAAATAGGAAAGCGTTTGAGGGCGGCCCGTCCGAGCTTTCGGGTCGGTCGCAAGAGGTATTGGGCAACCAATACCCTCAGATGAATGATCGTTGTTCCGTAGAGGGTGACCGATACGGAAAACAGAACTCGGCTTATGGCCTGCTCTGACATAAAATCACTTAATCCTTATACTGTTTTCCAACACTAACAATTAAATTTAGGGATTAAGGAATTTAGGGATTAAGGAATTCCCCAATCCCTCAATTCGCAATTCCTGAATTCCGACTTGTCCGGGTTGGATCATGCAAGAGCCCATGACTGTTCCCCATAAGACCGATTTTGCCGAAAAGGTACAGATATTTTCCGAGGAGTTCTTGAAGTATTGTATCTATATCTGCGAAACTGAGTCCGCCCGTGAGACCTTCACCAAAAGACTGTATGCTAAGATGGTCGCAAGCTCCAAGCTCTTGGAAGATTTTTTGGACTTCCATGGCGCAAAAAACAATTCCAACTGGTATTATTATCGTGAGCTGGTCTCCAGCGTAAGAAACCTGTCTGAAGCCAGTTACTCCCAGAAACACATCTCCAAGCGGCTTCCTTTGTATGACTTGGCAAAGACCGAGGGATTTAGGGATGGCGGATATGCTACTCACAAATTCCTGGTAGATTCTTTGAGGAAGATATCTCACAACGCGTTGGAAGCAGCCGAGCGCCTGCATATTAACTTGCCTGAAGACCTTTTTTTGTGGGATGATTTTCCGGGAATAGCCACTCAGGCCCTTCTTGAGTTTGACATCGACGATGAAAACCTGGAGGAGGAGAAGAAAAATATTGTCAAGATAACCACTGAGTTCTTGAGGGTAGCCAACGAATTTGAAACATTGGGTTTTTATGAGCCGTACAACATAGATCAGATTAGGGCCATTGTTCCTTCCAACTTTAACGAACAAGAGGCGCGACGATTTGAAATGGTTGTCCACAGCCTGCAATCAACCTTTGACACGTACGTGAATAGAAGCGGACTCCGGTTTCGCGATATCAAACTCAAGCGGCTTCGCGGGTACATCTCAGTAGTGCTTCACCTCCTAGAGCTTACACGTCGTCTCTTACACTACTATGAACGGCACCTCCATGAAGTCGGCTACAAGAACATTTACAAACGGGTGCGTGATGAGTTGGCCAGGGCTGTTAGGCCTGAACATATTCTTGATCGCATTGTGAATTATGGTCTTTATTATATTTGGTATTTCTTGGTGCAGGGTCAGGATCTCGCCCAAGAGGTCTTAAATGAGAATATGGAGCAAGGTTCCATTGTAGTGGGCATACCGCAAGAGCTTGGTTTTCACAGTCGGCCCTGCATGTTGGTGGCCAAGATCGTTCAGCATTACGGCGGTCAGGTGGAACTGTGGGTGGACTCTGATCGATTTGACGCGAGCAGTGTCCTGGACATCCAGTGGGCCGGCGGCAAGATTCAGAAAGAGGCCATCAAGGAGGTTGCGTTTAAGGGCGATGTGCGCGCCTTGAAAGACATCCAGGTTCTGGCTAGTGTAAACTACGGTGAAGATTCAATGGGCAAGGGGATTCCTCTGCCCAAAGAGCTTTCCTACCTGAAGCAGTAATTGGTCAGTGGTCGGTGGTCAGTGGTCAGTGGTCAGTAATCGAAAATCCGCAATCCGCAATCCCTGCCCGCCATCGCTCTCGCCACGCCCGGCATCGCGAGGCTCAGCCGAGGCGGACGGGCTCAGGCGAGGCAGGCGGGCGCAATCCGCAAACAGGGTTGCCGCAGTTATTGTGGCGGCAGGGCAGGGGACCCGGATGGGGATCACAGCCAAAAAGCAATACATGATGCTGGGAGACCGCCCGGTGCTGGCCCACACCCTTCTCGCCTTTGAAAAGTGCGATGCGGTTGAAGAGATATTCCTGGTAATCCCTCGGGGTGATGATCCTTTTTGCAAAAAGGAGATCATAGATCCGCTAAAACCTATCAAACCGATTCATCTGGTTTCAGGGGGTGCCACAAGACAGGAGTCGGTCTACAATGGCTTGAAGGCCATTGACGGCAGGTTTGGCCTGGTAGTTATCCACGATGGTGTCCGGCCATTGATCAAGATCGACCGGATCACTGAGTGTGTTGGGGTGGCCAAGAAATATGGGGGCTGCATCCTGGCCGTAGCGGCAAGCGACACCATAAAGACCGTAGACGAACATGGCCGTGTAATTGCGACCATGAAGCGTCACACGATCAGGATGGCCCAAACCCCTCAAGCATTTGACTATAATCTTATCCTCGGAGCCCATGTGGCCGCACAAAAGAAAGCTTGTGTGGGGACCGATGATGCTGAATTGGTAGAGCTGTGCGGTGAGGTGGTAAAGGTGATTCCGGGTGATCCCTACAACATCAAGATTACCACACCTGAAGACCTCAAGTTGGCCGAGGCCTTAATCCGCATTCCTTAATCCGCATTCCGCATAGCGCCTGTCGGCTTGAGAACATTCCCGCATTCGAATGTTGTCCATGGACCATATCCCTGACGGCTTTTACAATTGCAGGTGTATCAATGCCGTACTTTGAACGCAAAACCTGCTGTGAGCCATGTTGCACAAAGGTATCCGAAATCCCGAGCCGTACCACTGGGCTGGACGTGATGCGCGCGTCTGCCAAGCACTCGAGCACCGCACTTCCAAAGCCACCTTGCAATACATTCTCCTCAACAGTCAGGATGAATGGAATCTCCCTGGCAAGTCGGGTAATCAACTCAGCATCGAGGGGCTTTACAAAACGGCTGTTGACCACTGTGGCTGAAATGTTCTGGTCTTCAAGTTGTTTTCTGGCCTCAAGGGCTGCCGTTACTGTCACGCCGACAGCCAGTATCAAGACATCACCGCCAGTGGTGAGGACCTCTCCCTTGCCGACAGGAAGGGTATGGATTTTGTTATCTGTAAAGATCCCGGTGCCATAGCCTCTCGGATACCTGAAGGCTATCGGGCCAGGATGGTCAAGGGCCGTCATCAGCATGTGTCGCAGTTCGTTTTCATCCTTTGGTGCCATGACCACCATATTTGGAAGGCTGCGAAGGTAGGAAAAATCAAACAGACCGTGATGCGTGGGCCCATCTTCACCAACGATTCCCCCACGGTCTATAGCAAAGACCACAGGATGCTGCTCAAGGCATACATCGTGAAGGATCTGGTCATAGGCTCGCTGCAAAAAGGTGGAATAGATAGCAACCACCGGACGAAATCCCTCAGTAGCCATGCC
>DAOVEU010000363.1:0-3029 GCA_030668805.1 Desulfobacterales bacterium | reverse complement strand
CGGCCGGGAAGGCATCCAGATGACACTCGACACCTATGAAGGCCCGCGTCACCGGCTGGAATATGTCAGGAGCGTCAACGATATTGAGTATTACAATGACTCCAAGGCTACGAATGTCGATGCTGCCAAACGTTCCCTTGAAAGTTTTGACTCCCCGATGATCTTGATCATGGGGGGCCGGGACAAGGGCGGCAGTTACACATTCCTAAAGGAGCTCATAAAGAAACGGGTCAAGAGGCTCATTGCTATTGGGGAGGCCCGCGAAAAGATCTTAAGCGCCCTGGGGGGGCTGACGCATAGTGAAGGGACAAGGACTCTCGGGGACGCAGTCCGTCTGGCTCACCAGGCAGCAGCCCCCGGTGACGTCGTGCTCCTGTCACCCGGGTGCTCCAGTTTTGACATGTTCACCGACTATGCCGAACGTGGTGAGGCATTCGTTAGGGCTGTGGAAGAGCTGTAAGAGCAACGTGTATTTGGATATTTGATTTTGACTAATGACCGTCGAGAAGTGAGCTAAAGTGTCTAAAGTGCCTAAAGTGAGCTAAAGTTGAGGCACGCCCGCCAGGACTTCGCCCGCCTGCCAAAGCCAGGCACTGACGGACAGGTCCAGGCGAAGTCGGGCAGGACTTAAAGAAACTTTTCTTGAAATTGGGTTTGTTGCTTTAACTTTAGGCACTTTAGATCACTTTAGGCACTCTGTTATTGACTAATGACTAATGACAACCAAAAAAAGGACCATGGTGGCTATGACGGTTTCCTCTTGCTGGGGACGTTAGTGCTGATGGGGATCGGAGTGGTGATGGTCTACAGTGCAAGCTCAGTTATTGCCCTGAAGCGATTTGGAAGTGACATCTACTTTTTCAAGAGACAGGCGGTGTATGCCCTTGCAGCAATCCTGGTTCTAATAGTCTGTCGTCATGTGCCATACGCTTTTTACAGGAAGATGGCATACCCGATCCTTATCGTTGCCTTTTTGTTGCTTGTGGCCCTTTACTTGCCTGGGGTGGGGCACCCGGTTGGGGGTGCCAGACGGTGGTTGAGAGTTCTCGGGCTTTCCTTTCAACCATCGGAATTCGCGAGGCTGGCCTTGATCATCTATTTGGCCTACTCCATGAGCAAGAAGCAGGATAAGATCAAGGTATTTGCCATCGGCTTTGTTCCCCATGCCATTGTATTCGGAGGTTTCGGGGCCCTGATCGTTATGCAGCCCGACTTTGGAATGGCAGCAATGCTCGCCTTGGTTGCATGGACTATGCTCTTTATCGGGGGTGTGCGTCTCTCTTACCTTTTCGCAGCACTGGCGGGAATCCTCCCAATTGTCTACTACCTACTGATTCATGCGGGATACCGCCTAAGACGACTCGCAAGCTTTCTCGACCCCTGGAAATATGAAAGCGACGCCGGATATCAGATCGTGCATTCACTGATGGCCTTTGGATCAGGAGGGGTTATGGGGGCCGGCATTGGAAACAGTTACCAGAAGCTTTTCTATCTGCCGGAGCCCCATACTGACTTTGTCTTTTCAGTGCTGGGGGAGGAATTAGGTCTTGTGGGAGTGTGCCTTATAATGGGTCTTTATCTCATGATCCTCTGGCGGGGGATCGTTGTGGCGATGAAGGCCTGTGATCTTTTTGCAATCTATTTGGCCGTGGGGTTGACTTCCGCCCTTGGTTTGCAGGTGTGCGTCAACGCAGGTGTTGCCATGGGATTATTGCCCACGAAGGGGCTGACACTGCCCTTTGTCAGTTATGGAGGCACATCCCTTTTGATGAACGCCGCTGCTATTGGAATATTGATGAACATATCAGCCCGACAGGCGCAGTCATCATGAGGGTCCTTATTGCCGGGGGCGGCACTGGAGGGCATCTTTTTCCCGGCATCGCGATTGCCGAGGCATTCAGAGATAGCGAAATTCTGTTTGTAGGGACTGGCAATCCAATGGAGGTATCTACACTTTCGAAGAAAGGATTCGATCACATGGGCATTGTAGCAGAAGGCTTTAAGGGACGAGGGCTCTGGCGGCAGATCCGATCGTTGTTCAAGATCCCCTTTGGGGTATGGCAGGCCTTGCGAGTCATCTGGCGGTTTGATCCTGACATCATCATTGGCCTTGGAGCATATGCCTCGGGACCCGTGGCCTTAGCGGCAAGGCTTACGGGGAAGAAAATAGTTATCCATGAGCAGAACATTCTGCCAGGTTTGACTAACCGGATACTCGGCCGTTTTGCTGACCGGATATTCATCTCCTTCCCGGATAACCTTGGCATATTCAGGCCCTCAAGGACGGTGATTACAGGAAACCCTGTGCGCCGTGAACTCCTTGCACACAAATTGGACGGGAAGGCAAACGGGCAATTTACGGTCCTGGTACTGGGTGGCAGCCAGGGGGCCCATGCTGTAAACTGCGCGGTGGTTGAGACCCTTGATCGTTTGAAGAAGCCGGCGGAGATCACTTTTATTCATCAGACCGGGACCAGGGATGCGGCATGGGTTTCAGACGCCTATGAGAGACGGGACATCAAGGCCACGGTGGAGCCATTCTTTGTGGACATGGCTGGTCCATACAGCTCGGCCGACCTGGTCATATGCAGGGCTGGGGCCACGACTGTGTCAGAATTAATGGCCTTGGGCAAGCCTGCCATTTTCATCCCATTCCCGTTTGCGGCCAATAACCATCAGGAGCTAAATGCCCGGTACGTGGCCGATGCAGGCGGGGCAGAGGTCATCCTGGAAAAGGATTTGAATGGCGCTGTCCTGGCCGACAGACTCGATCATTATGCGTCGCACCCTGAGTCCCTGCAGGATATGGCAAAGCGGACATTGTCTCTTGCACGCCCCGATGCTGCGGACGTTATTGTAGAGGAATGTCGTAGGTTGGTGGTCATTGGTCATTAGTCATTGGTCATTGGTCAAGTGAAAGTGAGCTAAAGTGCCTAAAGTTAAAAGATGAAACACCGTTCAATTGAATTTATTGATTCCCTTGGTTCGATTGCTTAGAAACCAATAAAACAAGTTCAACCAATCTAACT
>DAOVEU010000270.1:0-3853 GCA_030668805.1 Desulfobacterales bacterium | reverse complement strand
TACCCATATTGCGGGCATAGCGCACTGATGGGCAGAAAAAAGAGGCCGTGGCAGGATGTGGACTATGTTCTAGGATATTTTGGGAGAACGACAAATGGGGCAAGAAAGGCGTATCTCAACTACGTGGAGGCAGGAATTGGCGAGGGTCGTCAGGATGAACTGACAGGCGGGGGATTAGTTCGAAGTGTTGGAGGTTGGTCGGAGGTAAAGAGGC
Source organism: Desulfobacterales bacterium (assembly GCA_030668805.1). Taxonomy (GTDB): domain Bacteria; phylum Desulfobacterota; class Desulfobacteria; order Desulfobacterales. The sequence goes on along the minus strand of DAOVEU010000270.1, from coordinate 3,639 downwards.
TGAGACACCAGGGGCAGGACCATGTGATGAGCGATGAGCGGATTTTAGGCGATTCGGAGTTTGTAGAGGCGGTGCTCTCCCAGGCCGACGAAAAGTACGAGCGTCATTACGAATTGAAACGTCGCGGGTATGACCTGGATCGGATTGCCACAAGGGTCGCCGAAATCTACGGGATGGAACCGCGTGAAATATTTTCCAAGGGTAAGCAGCGGGGAGAAACCATTGCCCGCGAAAATGGGTTGCAATTAATCGAATAAGATTTTGTTACTTTTTTACCCCACTCCCACATTCCTTCACACTATTGTTAAGGATGTCTTAATAGACAATAACTCGCTTGGCCTTCCAATATTTTCCTGACCAGTAATAATCATCCAGACTATCTCTTGTTACGCCCTTAGATGTTGAGGCGTGAATAAATTGGCGATTACCAACGTAAATACCAACATGCCTGGCAAATAAGCCGGTCTTAAAGAAAACAAGGTCTCCATATTGAAGTTCCTTTTGCTTTACTGGGAGCCCAATATCTTTTTGCAATCCGGTAGATCTTGGCAAATCAATACCAAACTTATCTCTGAAGGTTATGAAGACGAACCCTGAACAATCTATGCCTCTCCTCGAAAGACTGCCCATCCTATGCGGCGTACCATGCCAGTCTTTTTCCTGTTTGATAAGAATGTTCTTAACCTGGGTCTCGGAGTATGCTGATTTCTTATGTAGGTCTCGGTACTTAGGAATAACAGTGTGCCGCCCCATATCAGGGGTCAACGAACAGCCTGAGATATTCAATATCAAGATTACAAATATATATGTAATGTATCGGTGGATAATCTTCCTCTTATTTCATAAAATCATTTATACGTAACGTCTTAAGTGATCCAGAGTGGGAAAAGACTCAATCCAATTGCAAGTAACAGGGCTCGATGCTCAATAAGGAAACTATCCGCTCCGTTCTTCGATCCGTTCCCTTTGTTGAAATACTCGCCGCATCCAGCCGCGATCGTCTTCTAGATGGATCTCCGCCAGCCGATTGAATTCCTTTGCCTGAATAGTATTTCCTTTCAAAAGCCATGCCTCTGACAGGTAATAGTAGTTTTGGCCGTTGGTTGGATTGATGTTGATGGCCCGCTCAAATACGCTTATGGCATTGTCGGGATCACCACTCTCCAGAAGTATTCTTCCTTGCTCTGTCAATTGCAAAGAAGCCAGGGCACGGGGACTATGCTCTTCAGGAGCTGAGAGGATCGTGGCACAGCCTGAGACGGCCAGGACCAGTCCACCCACGGAAAGCAATAGTAACAATTTAAGAGTCTTTGAAGAGATCTTTAACCCGCTTGATAATCCGTTTGAATCGATCCACGCGCCGATGAAGTGAGCAATGACTTTTAGGGACATTGTTAGCTAAAAAAACCTCCTCTAATGGTTTTGGACAGCCATTTTTAACGGCCAGTTGTCCGCTCTCGGAGCAAATAATGCGTTTTACCACGCCTGGTGGCATTTTAAACCAGTCACCTGACACATAATGGGATATAGCATCAATGAGATCGGCCCAAATGGGCAAGGCGGAGGACGAGCCCGTCAGGTGAATGGAATCCCCGTCATCAAAGCCTACCCATACCAGTGCCAAGATATCCGGGGTATATCCCACAAACCACCCGTCTCTAAAATTATTGGTTGTGCCGGTCTTACCCGCTACCGGAAAAGCAATGCCCATTCCTTTCAGCGACCGGGCAGTTCCTTCGTCTACCACGCTACGCAGCATAGAACTCATGATAAAGGCTTTCTCGGGGGAAATCACACGTTCAATAGTCATATGCCTTCGTTCCAAAATTTTTCCATTTTCGTCCAAGACCTCTTTCAAGGACAACGGATATGGTAGCACGCCACTAGCAGCAAAGGGACTGTAAGCAAGTGCCAATTCCAGAGGTATCACCTCAAAGGCGCCCAATGAAAGAGATGGGTAAGGCTCGAAAGGCGTTGAAAAGTGAAATGAGGTTGTTGTGCTGAGTATACGATCTAGGCCAATCTGCATAGCCAGATCAACCGTTGCCAGGTTGATCGATTTTGCTAAGGCATATCTCAGACTTACCCGATCTTCCGCAATGGGCGCATAGTTTTGCGGTTGCCATAGCTCTCCATTTACCTCATAGGATCTGGGTTCATTGGACAACATGGAAGCCGGGGTGAATTGATCCAATGCACTAAGGTACACGAAAGGCTTGAATGCGCTTCCTGGTTGCCGTCGGGCCTGGGTAATTCGATTAAACTGGCTCACGCTGTAATTGCGCCCTCCCACCATGGCCAACACATAGCCTGTCTTTGGTTGCATCACGATGATAGCGCCTTGTAGTTTCTTCTCATGGTCTGAGCGATTTAGGGAGAGATCCGATTTTTCCAAACGTTCTAAACCCGTTCTGAGCGCCCTCTCGGCTGCCATTTGAACCTGAGTGTCCAATGTGGTGTATATGGAAAGTCCGAGACTGGACAAAGATTCGGGCGAGTAAAGCGTTGTAAGCTGCTTGGAGAGGTAGTCTATGAAATAGGGGGCCTTTTTGCCGTAATCCTTAAAACCTATTGTGTTTACCGGTGCAAGCAAAGTTGTCTGGAGTTCTTCACCGGAAATCCACCCATCTTTGTACATGGTATTTAGCACCATGTTTCTCCGATCTTGGCAGCGCTTCTTGTCAACACAAGGAGAATAATAATTGGGGCCCTTAATCAAGCCAGCTATGGTAGCCCCCTCGATCAAAGAAAGCTCGCTCACAGGTTTACCGAAGTAGAAATAGGATGCTTCGCCGAGACCGTTGATGGCAGCTGTTCCCTTCTGACCCAGATAGATTTCGTTCAGATAAAGTTCCAGTATTTCGTTCTTTTCGTACATGAACTCCATGGTGATGGACATGAAAAGTTCTTTAAGTTTGCGGGATAGTGTTCTATCTGGGCTCAAGAAATAGTTTTTCGCCAATTGCTGGGTGATTGTGGATCCGCCTTGGCGTATCGCGGCTTGATGCAGGTTGATGTAAAGGGCCCTGAGTATTCCCCACGGGTCCAGGCCCTGGTGTTCGTAAAAGCGCTTATCCTCTGCGGCCAATACAGCGTATATGACGTCCTGAGGCACCTGATCAATGGAAATGAGCTGTCGTCGTTCCCGCTCTGACCCAAAAAACAGCGCCACCTCCTCGGGCTCCATCTCCAGAATCGGTATCGGCTTTCCCGTATTTAGATGTACGATCGATTCTATACGGTTTTCCTGGAACCTGACCTGCACAGCAAACCCCTCCCTACTTCGAGAAGGCACCTCAAGGTCACGCAAAAACAGTTCCACTAAAGATGCCGAGGTGCGCATCTCGCCCTTACGTTTTGGCTCATTGGGGACCCCCCAGTAGCCGAGGCGGTTCAGTTTGTCATGAAAAAATGCGCGGTCTATGTTCTGTCCGGGATAGAGTATTGTGGTGTCAGAGAAAACCCTCGAGGGAATACTCCATCGCCGACCCGAAAATCGCTTTTCGATCTGGGACGAAAGATGCCAGCAATAGAGCAGCAAACTCACGCCTATAAGGACAAGGGCTATGCCGGCCACCCCTATCAACCGCTTCAAAATAAAACTTCTTGAATGGCTTTTTTCCATCATTTTGACTTAGA
>DAOVEU010000066.1:0-7764 GCA_030668805.1 Desulfobacterales bacterium | reverse complement strand
AAATCATTGTAAGCCTTGGCCAGATTGAAAATGGCGTCGCGGTCCCTGGGATTCATCTTTAGGGTCTTTTTCCATTCGGCGATGGCTGCATCCCGCTCTCCACGATTGTAGTACAGCCATCCGATCCCGTTGATGGCCTTTGTATGGGAGGGCTTCAGGGCCAATGTCCGCTGATACTCCAGGAGTGCATTGGCGGTCATGTCCAGGTTATGAAATGCCTGGGCCAGTCGGTAATGGGTGTCGGATTCGTCAGAGTCTGCATCTCTGGCCTTCTTCAAGTACTTTATCGCCTTGGCAGTATTGTGCCTGAAATTGTAGATTGCCCCCAAAAAATAATAGGCATCGGCATTGTTCGGATCGATCTCAATAATTCTCTGGAATTTTTCAAAACCCTGGTTAAGGTTTCCTTGTTTCAGGTAAAGAATCCCAAGCCACAACAGGGCATAGGTGTTATGTCCATCGATCTGGGCTACCTTCTGAAACTCACGAAAAGCAGCGTCAAACCGCTCTTTTTTGGCATAAAGGATGCCGAGCTGGTTGTGTGCATACTCGTTTTGGGGCTCGATTCTGACGGCAGCCTGGAACTTGGCAATGGCCTTGTCAAGTTCCCCCTTGTAATGGTAGTCAGCTCCTTGAAAGATAAGGTCATCCACGTCCATTTAACAGTCCCCTTATCACAGCAGCGACGATCTCGTCTCTAATCGATGCCTTTTTCAGTGCGGCCTCTTCATCGTGATTCGAAATGAACCCGGTCTCAAGCAAGATCGATGGCATCTTTGCGCGTCGAAGGACAAAAAAATTGGCCGAATGAACCCCCCGGCTTTTGAAGGGTAGGGCTTGCTCAAAACGGTTCTGGAAGGTCCTGGCAAATTTGCCGCTTTCCTCCCAGTAGAGCCTTCGTTCAAAGTTGAAAAGGATTTCCTCAATATCTATGTAGCCGGGCCTTTTCTTGAAAGGTTCATCGTACTTGAGCACTGCGTTTTCAAAGGCAGCAACCCGGGCCGCCTCCTTACTGGAGGCCTTCTCCGAACAATAGTAGGTCTCGCAGCCGTGTGCCTTTCGGTTCTCATTGGCATTGATGTGGATGCTGACAAAGAGATCAGCCTGGTATTGGTTGGCAATGACTGTCCGATCACTGAGAGGGATATAGTAGTCTCCGGTGCGCGTCAAGAAGCATTTGATCCTCCCCTTTTCGGAAATCTTTCGTTTTACACTTTGGGCAAGATCAAGGGTTACGTCCTTTTCTTTCAGTCCGGTGGGCCCTACTGCACCCGAATCAAACCCGCCGTGACCAGGGTCAATCACGACCCGTTTGACCTGGTAGGCCAGGCCACCCTCAGGGGTAAGTTGGCTGAGCATGGCCTCTTCTTCGGCCCTGGCCTTCTTTTCCAGGGGGGTAAGGGGGCGTTCCCGTTTCTTTGGCCTGGGTATCGGCTTCTGGGTAATGATCTCGATCATCATACGGGAATAGGTGTCGGCAGAATTGATCCGCACCGCCTCCCTGAAAGCCGCCACTGCTTCGGCTCTCTGGCCAAGACCGTAGTATGCACGTCCAAGAAGGCCGTGGGCCCAATCACTCTTCGGGTCCAGGCGGACAGCTTCTTTCAGCACATCCCTGGCCTCGGCAAGGCGCTTAGCCGCAATCAGGTTCTGTCCCTCAAGGGCATACTCAAAGGCCGACTTTCCCCACGCCACGCCTCTGGCGCAAAGCCAAAACCCTGAAGTGCCAAGGATTCCTTTGCCTATCCATCTTAAGAAATGTCGTCTATCCATTGTTCGTAAACGCCTTCTCTTCCGGTCCCTCAAGCCAGGGCTTGAAATTGATGTTCTCTCCCCAGATCAGGCTATCATCCGGAGGGGTTTTGCCCCACCAATTGTATCGGGCATCTATCAAGATCGTGGAAAAGGCCTGGATGCCTACGGCGTTCTTTACAATATTGTTGTGATTGATCTTCGGCCTTGACGTGCCCACACATTCAATCCCTCCAGTGCCCGTGTTTCCTGTAATCGTGTTATAAAAGATCTTGGGGGCAGCATCGTTACGACACTTAATGCCGCTTTGTGCGTTGTTGGCAATATAGCAATAGGATATTTCAGGCGACCCAAAGTGAATGTCGATTGCGGTAGTCGCATGTTTCATCACACAATACTTAAAGAAACTATTGACCTTGGTCCGGGCGGCAAAACGGACCGCATTCAAATAGTCTCCAGCCGAAGGTGAGGCACCCGATGATGTAAAAACAATAGGTTGCCCCTCCTTTCCCCGGGCCACGATGCCTCCGTCTTCTAAAATGATCGAGGTGTTTTGATCAAACATCAGCCTGACGCCTGGCTCAACGTACACGGTGGCTCCGCCATCAACGATTATGTCCTTTTCAATCGTATACGGACTGTTGGAAAGGGTGAGAAAGGCATCATCCCTTATCTCACCGCCCAATGGCCCTGGAAGAATGGGCAGCCTGACGCTCTTGCCCAGGGAATAAGGGTCGTCCAGGATGCTGCTAATGTCAATACGTCCCTTGATTTGTGCAAGGATGTCAAGTCCGTTCTTGGTTCCCCACCAGTTGTTTCGGGCACAGAGAGGCTCACCAGACATGGTACCCACCATGTCGTAAGGTTCATTGTTATGGATGTTGTTTCCCCTGATCTCGGGATGGCTCTTAACAACACAGACTCCCCACCCTGAATTCTGAACTATGGTGTTATGGACGACTGTGGGTTCCGCTCCCTCAATAAATGTCCCCCCTTTGCTGTTTTCCCGGATCGTATTTCCCTCAATCGTGGGCCTCGCCCCTTCCAGTACTACCAGCCCGATTCCGCTATTCTTATGAATTGTGTTATTGAATATCTCGGGTTCTGAAAATGCGCCCATCACACTGATGCCGTCCATATTGTTGACGAATTCGCAATCCCTTATAACAGGCGAAGACGATCGACAGGCAATTCCTGTGTTTGCGTCACGGATTTTACAGCCCTGTACCAGATTCTCTTTGCCCTTTACATTGTAAAAAGATATCCCTTCCCAGGGTTTGTGATCCTGGCCTGCAAAGACGATAAGGCGTGCTTCGTCGCCGCAAGCAAGCAAACGACCATCGACTCGAAGCCCGCTACCCGTGGATTGAATTATAGTGCCCGGCTCGATGGTTAAAGTGGCCTTATCTCTAATCGTCACAGGCCCTTCAAGCACATAGGGACTTGCTCCGGCATACCAGGTTGTATTCTCTGTCACCTCTCCCGAAAACGGTGTGGGTCCGGGCGCTACAGCCATGCCAATAACCGCATTGGTCTTTGCACTCTCGTTGCCAGCCCGATCCACTGCCGACACCTTGTAGTAATATCTCTGGAAGTTAGCCGCTTGCCGATCCTTATAGATGTTGAATTCTGTGTTGTCCAGGACCTCAAATCCCGTGAGGGGTGTTTTGTTCCGATAGATACGGTAGCCGGCAAGATCCGCTTCGGAATTCTTGGCCCAGTCCAGGATCACAAAGCTGTCACGGCCCACCGTACTCGGCTCCTTGGGGGTTGTTGGCGGATTGGTATCGATATTCACTGTGCCCACTGGATCGATCCAGCTTGCAGTGTTCCCCGAATCATCGGTCAGATATGCAGTGACAATGGCCCTGGTCACATTGTCTCCGGGAACCACCCTGTACGCCCCCAGGTAGCCACCCGGCTCCACCTCGACCATGTCAATCCCCTTCTTGAAGCTCCCCACATCAAAGCTCGCCTGCATGTTGGGATCTCCCTTAATAACCACCTTGATTTCATCTCCAGCCTTTCCGGGAAGACCTTTCGTGTCCTGGGTGAGAAGGGTTATGACAGGAGGGCGGGTTGCCTCGGCTATAGTGGGCACCGGGATTGTTTTGACCATGTCCCGGAACAGGTCGTCGCAGGCCCTGAGGAGCTGAACGTCCTGGACATTCATGGCCGTGGCCACGATTGTAGCAATGATGCCTACCGGAGAAGTCGAGATTCCACCCTGGTGTTTCCGGGCCACATGTTGGCCGCTCCACAGGAAGTGTCCACTCTTGGTCTCAAACATCTTCGTCTCTGCCCCCACGGCCACCTGTGAATAGATCAGGGCATAAAACTTGTCGAAATTTGACACGTCAGCAAGTATCACAGCGTCTACCTTCAGGATTTCTCCGAGTTTCTGGGGCGGGGTGTTGGCGATGACTTTGGGATCGCTGAGTCCGGCCTTCCTCAAAAGGCGGTCCACACGATAAAGCTCTATATCTGTATATGGAAGAGCACTGAAATGGTTGTAAAATGCCCTGCGAACGGCCTCGACACCCTGCTTGCTCTTAGATTGATCCACAAAAGGAAGCACGGCTACGGTCCTGGGCATATTAGTCTTTAGATATGGATCAACCTTGAATGTCCCCTTGAAGAAGGTCATGATCTCGGGGGTAATCACAGTCTCTTTTGTAGCTACTGTAGCACACCCCAAGAATATGAGACTGCAAAGTAGAAAATGGGAGACGCAAAATGCAAGACTTCTCGTAGTAAAGCCTTTCATACAAATCTGAACTTAGTTCGCTTCGCTCACAATTGGAATATTGGAACGATGGAATAGTGGAATAGTGGGTTTAAGAGGATCTTGGTTTTTTTATCTTCTACATCATTCCAATATTCCATCATTCCATCATTCCATCATTCCTTTCTTGGGATTGCAGCCAAGTCAATAAAGTTCTGTAATGTCAACAGGTTGTAGAAATTCTGAGATACCATATTTAATAGATCCGTTTCAAGCCATCAATGAAGCAGATCACTCGATCTGTGTGAGATTGGTTACACCTCTAAATATAACGACGTCTCGGAATTTCTACAACCGGTTGTAATCATTTATCTTTCAGTGGCGCTTTTCTGAGCCATCAATATGGAATAATGGAATAGTGGAATGATGGAATGTTGAGGGTGAGAAGCAGAAAAAATCATTTTCTAATTGTTTTCAGTCCCCTGCCCGCTCGCCAAGCTTGCGAGGCAGGCGGGTCTTAACCCAATATTCCAGTATTCCCTGGCCCAGACCGGGTTTTTACATGGCACCGCTTATTATTCTCATGTCGCGCCAGGGCGGGCCAACATTCCAGTATTCCAATTGTGAGCGAAGCGAACTAACTTGTTTCATATACCTGGAGTCACAGAATTTATCAATCATAAAATGTAGGCGTTCACAGGTTCCTGAACCATTGAACCAGTGAACGGTTACCATAAAATAGTATTATTTGGCATCCTACATTTTTGCCACAAAGTAGTTTACACTTTTTTTTACCACTCCAGGTTTGGGGTTTCAGGTTTCAGTGTTCAGGTTTCAGGTTTCAGTGTTTCTTGTACCTGACACCTGAAACCTGACACCTGACACCAAAAAGTACACCTGACACCAAAAAGTACGAACAAAAGAATTTATCTCTTGGCGCCCGCATTCTTGAAAAGTGTAAACCGAGGAATGAAGGATGCCTATTATTTCAAATTAGGACAAAGCCCTCAAGTTCGATGTCTAAAGGCTGCTTCAGGCGCTATGCTCAACAGGGTCAGCCTCAGAACTGCGCTGGAGCAACCAGTCGAGCCGGTTGATGGCCTGGACATAAGCCTTGGCGCTGGCCTTGAGTATGTCAGTGCTGGATCCCCGACCCACAGCACGAAAACCCTCGCGAGACACCCGCACAGTCGCAATGCCCATGGCCTCCTTGGTCTCGGTCACAGCCTTGACCTGAAAGTCCTCAAGTTTGTGATAAACACCAGCTACTTTGTCAATCGCCTTAAAGATAGCATCGATAGGCCCATCACCCTGAGCAGTCGCCTCCAGAATGACTTCCTCCCGTCGCAGCCTCACCCTGGCCTCAGGAACCTCTCCATTGCCCGTGGTCAGTTTGTATGATTCAAGGCCGTATAGTTTACTGTGATCTAAATGGGCAAAGATCGCGTCCTGGACTATGACAGCCAGATCTTCATCATAGACTCGCTTTTTCTTGTCGGCAACAGAGAGGAACTGATTATAAACAGCTTCAAGCTCTTGTTCCGGAAGATCGTAGCCTATTTCCGAGATCTTCTGCCTGAGGGCATGTCTGCCCGATCTTGCCGTAAGAACCATGGCATGTTCGGTGATCCCCACATCTTCGGGGCGGATAGCTTCGTACGTGGCACGGTCTTTGAGGATGCCATCCTGGTGGATGCCAGAAGAATGGGAAAAGGCATTCGAGCCTACAATGGCCTTGTTGGCCTGGACTGGCATCCCCATCAATCGGCTGACCAACTTGCTGGTCTTTATGATCTCACGGGTGTTCACCGTGGTGAAGAATCTGAAATAGTCCTTCCGCGTCTTGATGGCCATGACAATCTCCTCTAAGGAAGCATTCCCCGCCCTTTCTCCAAGGCCGTTCATGGTGCACTCCACCTGTCTTGCTCCGTTTTCAATGGCCGCTAAGGTGTTGGCGGTGGCAAGGCCCAGGTCGTTATGGCAATGAACACTGAGCACGATTTTGTCGATGTCTGAAACCTCTCGCTTGAGATAAGCAATGAGCTGGCCGAACTGCTCGGGAACAGCATAGCCAACTGTGTCCGGGATGTTGACGACTGTAGCACCAGCAGCAATAACCTGCTCCACTACCTTAGCCAGATATTCTAGATCAGTCCTCGAAGCGTCCTCAGGGGAGTATTCTATCTCAGGACACAGAGATTTGGCATATTCTAAGGCCTCCAGTCCCCGCTCTAATTGCTTTTTTCGATCTGTACCAAACTTTTTCTGGATATGAATATCTGATGACGGTAAGAACACGTGAATACGAGGTTTTTCAGCACCTTTTATTGTGTTCCAGGCTGTTTCAATATCTTGGCGAACAGCACGCGCCAATGCCACGATAGTAGGACCCTTAACCCTTTCGGCAATCGCCTTCACAGCCTCAAAATCACCCGGAGATGAGATCGGGAATCCGGCCTCAATCGCATCTACCCCCAAACGCGCCAGTTGCAAGGCGATCTCCAGCTTTTCTCGTGGATTAAGGCATGCCCCTGGAACCTGTTCGCCATCCCTCAAAGTGGTGTCAAAAACAAAGATTTTTTCCATTGGTTCCTCCCCTTATAAAATCGCTTCGCCCTGCCCGCCACCCGCCTGCCAACGCCTGAGACAGCATTGAGCTTATGTGCCGGCATTTCTGGCAATGGCGGGCAGGTTGCCAGACACGCTAGCGTGTAAGCTGCATGCGTACAGGGCGTTGGCAGGCGGGGATTTTATACAACGCGGCTTCGCCGCTCAAAAAAAGAAAAATCCTATCATGCTATGCAATTTAGACGCCACAGTCCCTTAACCGCCCGGTCACCACAAAAAAGGCCGCAGGTTTTGCTGCCCGCGGCCCATCATTGTCTGGATTGTGCGTCGATTACCGCAGGCAAGCCTCTTCCCGAAGAAGCCCAAGAAAAAGCAAAAGCTCTAGCGGTAACAAACGCATCACAGATCCTCACCCAAAAAAGTCCTTAATACAATGAAGAAAATCATAGTATCTGCCAGATGTCAATACATTTATTCGTTGAGACGAATACTGTTTCTTTTTTGTGCTACTTGTACCTAAAGTGATCGGTTCAGGGTTCAAGGTTCAAGCCCGCCCTGGCGCTTCGGCTTATTATGAGCTACCAAGCCAATAATCCAGGTCTGGGCCAGGGTTAAAAAGCAGCCTCAAAGTCCTTAACTTTAGCTCATTTTAGCTCACTTTAGGCACTTATGTCCTCACCGAAGGTGCGCTAAGTTCAAAGACTTAACCTGTAAGACGG
>DAOVEU010000261.1:0-3925 GCA_030668805.1 Desulfobacterales bacterium | reverse complement strand
GGGGCTATTCCGTCTGGGACCTGGTGCAGCACCCGGCCGGCCAGGTGTATACGCTTCTCAAAGGCTTGTCTTTTGGCAGAGAGAAAGCGCCTATTGCCAAGCCGGTCCTGGCTGAGATCGTGACACGCCTTTCTTTGCTGGATCGGCTCGGGTTGTCGTATCTGGCCCTGAGCCGAAGCGGTGATACGCTCTCTGGCGGCGAGGCCCAGCGTGTCCGGCTGGCAGCCCAGCTTGGATCGAATCTGACCGGGGCCTGTTATGTCCTGGATGAGCCCACGATCGGGCTCCACGCCAGGGACAACCGGATGCTGCTTGACGCCCTCAAGGAGCTCAGGGAGCGGGGCAACTCGATCCTGGTGGTGGAGCATGATGAGGAGACCATACAGGAGGCCGATTACATCATCGACCTCGGCCCCGGAGCCGGCCGGGAAGGGGGGCAGGTCGTGGCCTGTGGGAAATTGGCCGACCTAAAGAGAGTTCCCTCGTCGGTCACAGGGGCCTCGTTCGACGGGCATCCCCACCGAATCACCTCCCGGCTCAGGCCCTACAAGGAGCACCCGTGCCTCAAGATTCTGGGTGCTGCCGGGTACAATCTAAAAGGGATCGATGTTGATTTCCCTCTGGGTACTCTTATCTGTGTGACCGGGGTTTCGGGCTCCGGCAAATCCACCCTACTCAAAGAGACGCTGTATAAAGGGGTGCGGAACCTGCTTCTGAAACAGCGACGTCATGCCGGTCGCTGCAAGGGGATCGAGGGGTGGAAGGCGCTCGATCGTGTGCTTGAGGTGGATCATAGTCCTATCGGCCGCACTCCCCGGTCGGTGCCTGCTTCATACGTAGGATTCTTGTCAGAAATACGAAAACTCTTTGCCTTGACACCGGAGAGCCGGGCGCGAGGATACAAGCCCGGACGTTTTTCATTCAATGTAGCCGGAGGCCGATGCGAGGCCTGCAAGGGGCACGGCTCCCTGAAGGTTGCCATGAGTTTTCTCCCGGATGTTTATGTTCACTGTGAGGTCTGCGAGGGCCGGCGATTTAATCAGGAGACCCTGGATATCACTTACAAGGGAAAAAACATCTCAGAAGTCCTGGAGCTCACTTTCGATGAGGCAACAAAATTCTTTTCTGCTGTGCCGTCTATTCGCCGGGCTGTTCAGGTGGTCTGCGACATTGGCCTCGGTTATCTGTGCCTGGCACAACCCAGCCCCAGCCTGTCAGGCGGCGAGGCCCAGCGCATCAAGCTGGCCGAAGAGCTTGCCAAGCCCTCACGAGGGCGTACCCTTTACATCCTGGATGAACCTACCACAGGCCTCCACCTGGCCGATGTTCAAAGGCTCGTAAGGGTGCTGCAGGCCCTGGTAGATGAAGGAAACACAGTGGCTGTGATTGAACACAATATGGAGATCATAAAGGAGGCCGACTGCATCATTGATCTTGGCCCGGAAGGAGGGGATGAGGGGGGCCGCGTGGTGGCAAAAGGTTCTCCCCCGGAACTCCTTGCTAATCCTAACGGGTCATACACGGCCAGCTATCTGAAGAAATACCTTAAAGGGAGCTTGTCACAGGATTAACAGCAATTCTCGGTAAAATCTGAAGGCCTGGAGATTGCTTCGCTTCGCTCGCAATGACACAAAAGGTTTTCGTAATGTCATTGCGGGGCAGATAGTTATGTTGTGGGTTTTGTCTTTTAAAGATCCTTTTTATTCCTCTTATTCCATTTAGTTCTTTTAGTTCTTTTAGTCGTGGTGTATTCTTCAATTGCTGGGGTACTACGAATATCTCAAAGTCTTCTTTATCAACCTCTCCAACTTTTTGAGAAGTTACCAAAAGCTATGCTAAAGATACGTAATTTCAGTATTATCGCCCATATTGATCATGGCAAATCGACACTGGCCGATCGTCTCATTCAATATGCAGGCCTTGTAACCGACCGGCAGTTCCGCAACCAGATCCTGGACACCATGGACATTGAACGGGAAAGGGGAATTACTATCAAGAGCCAGACCGTTACTCTCCCCTATACCAGCAAGAAGGGGGAAGAATACAGCCTCAACTTGATCGATACGCCGGGGCACGTCGATTTTTCTTATGAAGTGTCCCGCGCTCTGGCCTCATGCGAGGGAGTGCTCCTCCTTGTGGACGCCTCCCAGGGGGTGCAGGCTCAGACGCTGGCCAACCTCTATATGGCTATGGAGCACGATCTGGTGATTGTCCCGGTAATCAATAAGATCGATCTTCCTTCAGCTGATATAGATCTGGTCAAGGGACAGATTGAAAACGAGCTGGGGCTTGATTCGGAATCGGCCATCTTGTGTTCCGCTAAAGAAGGGATAGGGATTGAAGCGATTCTTGAAGCAATAGTAGAACGGATTCCAGCTCCCACGGCTGATACCCATAACCCGCTTACAGCACTGATATTTGACGCCATCTATGACCCTTTTCGGGGAACCATCATTAGCTGCCGCATTTTTGATGGAACGGTACGGCCAGGAGACATTATCCGGTTAATGTCGAACAACGCCACTTACAAAGTTGAAGAGGTGGGCATCTTTAGGCTGAACCGGGAGCCGAGAAAAGAGCTTCCCACAGCATCGGTCGGCTATATAATTTCAGGAATAAAGACCGTAAGCGACACTCGGATAGGGGATACAGTCACGCTTGATTCCGATCCGGCCCCCGCTCCTCTTCCCGGATTCAAGGAAGCAAAGCCTGTGGTCTTTTCCTCCATATACCCCGTCTCTTCTGAGGATTATCCATCCCTTGTGGAAGCACTTGAAAAATACAAACTCAATGATGCCGCCCTGGTCTATCAAAAAGATTCTTCCGCATCCCTCGGCCAGGGGTTCCGTTGCGGCTTTCTGGGGTTGCTGCATTTGGAGATATTCCAGCAACGACTTGAGCGAGAGTACGATCAGTCTATTATCATGACCGCACCCAGCGTCCGGTACCGGTTTACATTAAACAAGGGCAATACTGTGACTGTTGATAATCCGCAGTATTATCCGGATCCAGCCGAGATCAACAGTGCATCCGAGCCTTTCATCAAGGCAAGCATCATCATGCCGGAACGTTATATGGGAGCAGTTATGAAACTTTGCCTGGCACGCCGCGGCATCAATCCGCGCACCAGCTATCCCACGCCGGGAAGGATCGAAATCACCTTTGACATGCCGCTCGCTGAGGTGATCTTTGACTTCTACGACAAGATGAAAACCATCACCCAGGGATACGGTTCCTTTGACTACGACCTTATTGATTATCGGGAGAGTGATCTGGCCAAGCTGGATATCCTGGTAAATGGCGAGAGGGTTGATGCTTTATCACTCATTGTCCATCGCGATCGAGCAAGGGAGTGGGGAGTAAGGGTATGCGACCGGCTGAAGGAAGAAATTCCCAGGCATCAATTTAAGATTGCCATCCAGGGTGCGATTGGTGGAACAATAATCTCGCGTTCCACCATCCCGGCCTTTCGCAAGGATGTCACCGCCAAGTGCTACGGAGGCGACGTCACCCGCAAGCGAAAACTTTTGGAAAAGCAGAAGAAGGGCAAGAAACGAATGAAGATGGTCGGTTCCATCATGATTCCCCAGAGCGCTTTTGTGGCTGTGTTAAAGACTGACAATGAGTAATGGCGAGAGTCCCGGTCTTTATATACACGTGCCCTTCTGTAGGACCAAATGTCCCTATTGTGATTTTTATTCCGTAACCTCCCTTTCACTTATCGCTGATTGGTTGGATGGACTCCGCAAAGAGGCTGTTTTCTATAAAGACCATTTTGCCGCCTTTGACTCCATCTATCTGGGCGGCGGCACCCCGACGTTGCTGGCTGAACACGAGCTGGCCGCCTTGATGGATTGTCTTTTCAACAATTTCACATTCTCCCCCGATACAGAGATCACCATTGAGGCAAATCCCGATGACATCA
>DAOVEU010000400.1:0-2694 GCA_030668805.1 Desulfobacterales bacterium | reverse complement strand
TCTCTTTTTCACAAGAACTTTACCTTCGATCAATTTGTTGTGGGGATGTGCAACGATTTTGCGTATAAAGCAGCTCTGGCGTTGGCATGCGGAGAAAATGGCTACCACAATACCCTCTTTCTTTTGTCAAAGACAGGTCTTGGCAAAAGTCATCTTTCCCAGGCCATAGGGAACTACGTCTTGCATCATAATTCTGCCATCCGCGTTTGCTACATGACGGCAGAGGATTTTACCAATGCCATGGTTTACGCACTCCGGCATGACAGCATTGAACAGTTCAAAGAGAAGTATCGGAGGCAATGCGATGTGCTGCTTCTCGAAGACGTGCAGTTCTTAAGTGGCAAGGAGAAAACCCAGAACGAGTTGGGTTACACCCTTGATGCCCTCCTTGCGGCAGAAAAAAAGCTTATTTTTACAAGTAGTCATCTGCCTAATGACATCCCCAAGATTAATGGAAAGCTCGCGTCGCGCATGTCTTCCGGTATTATATCCAGTATAGAATCACCGGATTACGAGACTCGTGTGCGCATTATCGACAAAAAGGCATCCTTGAGATCCCTTGAGATTCCGCAAGACGTAGTCCATTACCTTGCCAGCGAGCTCACCGAGAATGTAAGACAACTGGAAAGCGGCCTGATCGGAGTTGCGGCCAAGGCTTCGCTACTTGAGGTGCCCGCAGACCTTCAACTGGCTGAAAGCGTTGTCAGGAATATTGCGCAACGATCTCAGGAAATCACTATAGAAAGCATTCAAAAACTCGTTTGCAAATATTGCAAGATCAGCACGGAGGAGCTCCTGTCCCGCTCCCGCAAGCGGAGGATTGCCCAACCCAGACAGATTGCCATGTACTTGGCCCGCCGCTACACAAGCCAGTCTTTCCAGGCAATTGGCCGGAGCTTCAATCGCTACCATGCCACCACCCTTCATGCCATCGGGACAGTTGAAAGGCTCATTCGAGAACAGGGGCCTGTACAGAAACAGGTGGAGTTCCTTTGCAGGAGGCTGGAATCAGGCAATCTTTAACGTCAATCATACCCAAGATCGAGGCGATCGTTGGCCGAGAGCACGTCACGACCGCAGTAGAAGACCTGCTATGTTATGCCTACGATGCCACGAACCGTCACTGCCGCCCAGACGCTGTGGCCTTTCCGGCAAATACAGATGAAGTCTCAGATATCCTGAGACTGGCTAATGAGCATCGCTTTTTTGTGGTTCCCCGGGGTGCCGGTACCGGGATGACCGGCGGGGCACTTGCAGTCCAGGGCGGGCTGGTCATGGTCATGACCCGTTTCAGTCGCATCCTGACCATTGATACCGACAATCTTGTAGCAGAGGTAGAGCCTGGCGTCATTACAGGCCATTTTCAGGAAGTAGTGGAGGGAAAAGGGCTTTTCTATCCACCTGATCCATCAAGTGCCTCATACTGTACGTTGGGGGGGAATGTCGCTGAGTGTGCGGGCGGCCCCCATGCCGTCAAGTATGGTGTGACGCGCGATTATGTCCTGGGCCTTGAGGTAGTGCTTCCCAGCGGAGAGATCATTAGGACCGGCGTGCGCACAGCCAAGGGTGTGGTGGGTTATGATTTGACCCGGCTCATGGTTGGTTCAGAAGGTACTCTGGGGGTTATTACGAAAATCGTGCTGCGGTTGTTCCCTCTCCCTGAGGTGGTTCGCACACTGAGTGTCGTCTTTTCCCGGATCCAGGACGCTGTAAGGACAGTTTGTGAGATCATTCGCTCAGGGGTTGTACCCAGGACAGTCGAGTACATGGATCAATCTGCCATAAGATGCGTTGAGGACTATCTCAACTTGGGGCTCCCTGTGGACGCTGGTGCCATGCTCCTGATAGAGGTGGACGGAAGCCTATCTGCTGTTGAGACTGCCATCAGTGATCTGACTGACATCTGCAAAAACTGTGGCGCTTATCAGGTACATGTGGCCGGTTCGGCACAAGAGGCAAAAGACCTTTGGAGGGCGCGTCGGGCCATATCGCCTGCCCTTTTTAGGCTCGGTCCTGACAAGATCAACGAAGACATCGTTGTGCCGCGCAACCGAATCCCGGACATGGTCGAATGGATAGACGACCTGAGAAAAAGGACTGGCCTGACCATCGTGACCTTTGGTCATGCGGGTGACGGGAATATCCACTTCAACATCATGCTGGACCGGCGTGATAGGGAGATCCTTGAAAAGGCGGAATCTGCAGTCGAAGAGCTATTCAGGCAGACTATTGCATTAGGGGGAACCATCTCTGGCGAACACGGGGTGGGGATCACCAAGGCACCTTATATAGGCATGGAGATCGGCAGCGCTGAGCTTGCCCTGATGAAGCGTATCAAAGCCGTGTTCGACCCGAACGGCATCCTCAACCCTGGAAAGATATTCTGAGACATTTGCAAAACATCTTTTCAACTAATTAGTGCTTGACCGGAAACCTCTGTTTTTTTGGTCAAAAATTCAAAATCCGAAGCACGAAATCCGAAATAATGACAGAAATAGAAATGCTCCAATGACAAAGACATCGAATTTTCAATGTATTAGTTTTGGTCATTTGGTCATTCGGTATTCGAATTTGTTTCGGATTTCGGATTTCGATATTCGGATTTTGCCTGAATATGACTTTTCGTTCAGGCACCTAGGATCTTTCCGTCCACCATCTGTACTTTCCGTAGGGCCCGGCTGCCCAGATCAGGAT
>DAOVEU010000130.1:0-5977 GCA_030668805.1 Desulfobacterales bacterium | reverse complement strand
AAGCACACGCTGATAGTCTACAAGCCCTTCCCGGTATTGAATCAGGGAAAGATGCACTGAACGTTTTGCCCCTTCCACACTATAGGCCAGATATTTTGCCGCTTCTTTCCTACGCAAAAAGGATACTATTGCATCTTCAACTTCCTGGGCAGCCTTGAGAACCGTGTTCTCATAGTTGGCAACCAGTTGCTGGAAGCGGGCATCCTGAACTCTGACCCTGTTTCTGATGCGGCCGTAGTTAAAGATATCCCAGCCGATAGAGGGGCCAAAACTGTAATTTACGCTGTCAGAATCCCAAAGGTCGCTAAACGAGCTGCCGCCGGGAAATCCTGCTGCCGTGATCGCTGCATCGCTCGCCCGCAACCCGATGGTTCCAAGTAGCGAGAAATGGGGATACAGATCCGCCTTCGCAATCCCGATTCTGGCGCTCTGGCCGGCCAACTGCCGTTCTGCAAGCCGGATGTCCGGCCGCCGGCGCAGCAGTTCTGCCGGTACGCCCACTGCCACTTCAGCAGACACGGTGGGAATGGTCCCTGGTTTGCCGAGCATCTTGTCGATATCGCCAGGTAGAATGCCAAGGAGGATTGCGAGCGCGTTCTTGGCCTGCTGCAGACTAGCTTCAAGGGAGGGGATTGATGCCTGCGTTTCTCCCAGGAGTGTCTTGGCCTGTGCCACATCCAGTTCTGTCACATCTCCGGAATCAAATCGCACTTCAGCGATGCGCAGGGAACTCTCCTGGATCTTCACGTTTTCTTTGGCAATTACCAGTCGTTGTTCGAGCGTACGAACCAGCCCATAATTCCGGGCCACTTCAGCAGTGAGGGTGACCAGGATGTCGTCGTAGTTCGCTATTGAAGCATCCAGATCTCCCAGGCCGGCTTCAATGCCGCGGCGAAATTTGCCCCAGAAATCCAGTTCCCAGGCAGCATCGAATGCCAGATCAGCATTACCGTAATAAAAGTCGGCATCAGGATTAGAATTCGCAGTATTCTTGCTCACTCCTATGGAAGTGAAGCTTCCCCCAACCTCCTGCATTTGCGGGTAGAGATCTCCTGTGGCTATACCTAACCGGGCCCGGGATTCCAGTATTCGGATCCCCGCGATTCTGAGGCTTAAATTCTGCTGATAGGCGGTCTCGATAAGGGTATTGAGAACAGGGTCGTTGAATACTGTCCACCACTGACCAAGATCCGCCGAGTCGCTTTTGATTACAGGGCTCTCTTCCTCGATCCATTTCTGAGGTTGCGCTGTTTCAGGCCTGATATAATTTGGACCAACCGCGCATCCGGTAAGCAGCAAGGCCGAGCTTATAATTGATCCAAAGACAAGACAGCACTTTTCCATTCCACTGCTCCTTCCTTTCTCAGATAGTTATGCCCGTTCCTTACCAGGCGCCTTAATCCTGAAAAAGAGGGTATAGAGCGCCGGAACATAGTTAAGTGTAAACAGACTTCCGATTCCCAGACCGAAGAACATAATACATGCCATGCCGTAAAAGAGCGGGTCGTGGTTGATAATCAGCGGCGTGAACCCAAGCATGGTTGTAGAGACTGAAAGCAGTATCGGTCTGAAACGGCTGATGGCCGAATTTATAACCGCATCATAGGGTGTCTGCCCTTCGCGTCTGTTCACTTCGATTTTATCGATCATCACGATACCGTTGTTCACGATCGATCCGGCAAGAGCCAACAACCCGAGAATGACCATGAATCCAAAGTCTGCCTGCATGACAAGCAGACCGACCACGGCTCCGACAAGGACAAGCGGCATGGTAAGCATAATAATTCCTGCCCGCCTGATGGAGTTAAACTGCCATACCAGTAGCATCACTATGGCGCCGAGGCATGGCAGCAATGGTTTGGATAGTTTCTTTATTGCTTTGGCAGAGTTCTCCAGTTCGCCCCCTATGTCCCAGTAGTGGTTTGCAGGAAACTCCAGCTTATCAAGGGTCGGCTTGATCTTGTCAAAGAGTTCTGTAGCTTTAAGCACGGGGTGAATGGCGCTGACCGTTATGGTGCGCTCCTGATTGTAGCGCACGATACGGTTCAGTTCCCCCTGGCCATGTACATCGGCAATCTGGTTGAGCGGAACGCTGGTCTTGCCGGACGGCGAATAGATGCCAATCGTGGCCAGATTGGACATGGAATCCCGTTCAGCCTTGATACCGCGGCCAACAATGGGGATCTCCACATTGCCCTGGTGAAAATCGGTTACAGTCACACCATCAATAAAGCCGCTCAGAGAGTTGGCCACATCCTGTGATGTCAATCCGGCGCGGCGGGCACGGGCCTGATCGACTTCAACCTTGGCCATCATAACCCGGTTGTTCCAATCCTGTTTGATATCTATTGTGCCGGGTATCTTTCTGAGCCCTGCCATTAATTGTTCGGCCTGCTCTGTCAATACATCCGTATCGGGACCGCTGAGCCGGATCTCCAGTATTCCGGGTTCGCTGCCCCCCAGCCACATGGACTTTACCCTTCCGCGGACATTAGGGAAGTTGTTCAGCAGATACCGGCGTGTACGCAGGACAAGTTCATGCACCTGCTCGCTTGTTTGCGTATTGACGATAAGGGTTGCATTAAACGGGTCCGGATCCACCGGTGACAGTGAGAGAAAAAAGCGCGGACCGCCGGTTCCCACATAGGCAATTGTCCCGGTGATTTCCGGGTTTTCCTTTTTATCCTGCAGCCAGGCGCTAAACTTCCGCACCGTCCTGTCGGTCTCCTCGATGCGGGTTCCGGCAGGGAGGTCGAGGTAGACCAGATACTGGTTTCGATCCCCTGATGGAAAGAGGCTTTGCGGTACTAAAGTGAACCCATATATTGCAGCAACAAATGCAGCGCCCACCACGCCGAGCACAAGGGCGCGATTGCGTAGACCAGCTTCCAGAATTTTACGGTAGACCTGATAGAATCTGCCCTGGTATGGGTCATACTGATTGTTTTCGTCGCTGTTGGCAGCAGGCTTGACCTTCATAAACCAGTAGCACAAGCTGGTGGAAGAAAACATGGAAAAGAACCACGACCCCATGAGCAGAATAACCATAACCTGACCCAAAGATTTGGTATAATCACCCGAGCTTCCAATTTGAAGGATGATTGGCCCAAAGGCAAAAACAGTCGTGAGCGTACTGGTCAAAAGCGGAACCGCAAGAGACCTTCCTGTTTTTAAAACCGCATCCCTGCGTGGCATTCCTTTTTCCAGATTTACCTTGATATCATCGGAGACCACAATGGCATTATCCACAAACATGCCCAATGCTATAATCATTGTGGCCAGGGACATTCGCTGCAGCTCTATGCCGAATACACTCATCATCACGATGCCGAATAGCATCACAAGCGGAATGAATGAGCCGACAATCAAACCGACTCTAAACCCCAAAAGCAGCATAACCATCGTCAGGACGATGGCCACACTTTCGATCACATTAACCAGCATCCCGTTGACGGACTTTTTGATAAGGGTGGGCTGGAATGTGGCAAAATCAAGCTTATAGCCCCAGGGAAGGGATTGTTCTATCTCCTTGACCTTTTTCTCCAGCCGCTCGCCAAACCCTACTGCATCGACGCCCCTAAGGAGAAAAATGCTCAAAACAATGGCCTGGTGGCCATTGTAGTAGGCAGGGTTCTGGATCGGCTCTACATATGCTTTCCTGATTGTTGCGATATCGCGCAACGGGATCGACCCCTGGGTCCCGGCAATCGGTATGAGGACGTCGCCGATCTCCTCTATGGATTTGAACCAGCCCAATGTTTCGACGACAATTTCCACATCGTTGATGTTCAGCCTGCCGCCGGGGCGGAGGACATTTTGCTGCTTCAGGCTTTTTGCTATTACACTGGTGTCGATTCCTAATTGAGTCAGTTTGGCGTTTGAAAATTCCATATAGATGCGCTCTTCCTGCACACCGGTCAGATCAATCTTCTGGATCCCTTCCATTAAGTTGAGGCGCTCGCGGATTTTTCGGGCTGCTTCACGCATTTCCGCCATGGAAAATCCATCGCTGTAGAGCGCAATGGTTGCTATGGCCGTATCGCCGAATGTATCGTCCACCATCGGGCCGATTGTGCCTTTTGGCAGATTAGGTTCAACATCGTGCATTCTGTTGCGCAGCAGTTTCCACGTCGCCGGGAGGTCTTCTGCAGGGACTTCATCTTTGATGGTCACATGGATCAGGCATTCGCCGACCTTGGAAGTGGAGTCTTTGATATCATCCACTTCGCCCATGGTTCGGAGTTTCTCTTCGATGGGCCTGGTAATCAGACGCTCCACCTGCTCCACAGGCATACCGGGATTTTGGGCCATAACTACTGCTTCGCGAATCGTAATGGTCGGGTCTTCCAGTTTCGGAAGGTCTTTAAACTGATAGATGCCGCCAATGATTATCCCAAGCATTATCAGTATGACGGTTCGCGAATTATTCAGTGCAAAATCGGTTATACCTTTCATTTCAGCTCCACTTCGTGGCGGGTTCTATGTGTCAGGTTTCAGGTGTCAGAAACACATAGGCTGAAACCCGAAACCCGAAACCTATCTACTGCTCCATAATCTTCACTTTCATCCCATCCGCCAGGAAACTCACACCGCCCACGGCGATAATATCTCCTGCCGAAAGACCTTCCTTTACGATTGACATGTTCCGCTGTCCGCCACGGGTGCGAACCTGCGTCTTTTTGACCGTGGATGTTTTGGGATCATACACAAAGGCATACCCCTGCTTAGCGTCTTTGGCAGGAAGGATCGCCTGAAGCGGGACCACGTAACCTGTCTCCCGGCTCTCATCTGTTAAGACAAGAGTTGCTTCAGCCGTCATGCCGGGACTTGTTTCAGCAGGTGGCTCGATCAGCCCCACCTTGACCGGGAAAGCATTCGCTTTTATAGCGGCAGAGCCGATATAGGAGATACTGCCTTTTACAGACTTGCCCGGCAGGGTGGGAAACGTGATAGTCGCCGGGCCGCCGATGTGTATTTGATGGATCGTTGTCTCCGGAACAGCCAATTGCACTTCCAATGCCCCTTTGGCATCGATCTCGAACACTTTCTGTCCTGTCTGTACTTCCTCGTGCGGATTCACTGACCGCCAGGCGATACTACCATTGTACGGCGCCTTCAGCGTGGTCTTGCGGAGATTACGTTTTGCGAGATTCAGGCTTGCAATCTGATAATCAACTGCGCTCTGGGCGGCCTTGTAATTATACTCTGCACCGTCTACCCTACCTTTGGCGCCCGCACCCTGGTCGTAAACCCTCTTTTGGCGATCGTACTCCTCCTTTGTATTAACAACATTAGCCTGAGCCTTTACGAGTTCAGCCTGAGAGGCATCCACGTCCAGCCTATAGGGCTCTTTATCGAGAACAGCAAGTACCTGTCCTTTCTTGACGCGATCTCCGATATCGACATTCACGGTCTCAACCTGTCCGCTTACCTCAAAACTCAGATTGGAAGAATCGACAGCATGGACTATCCCGGAGAACTTTCGTATCTGGCTGGTGGCTGGCTCGCTAACGGTGATCGTCTTGATGGCCCGAACCTCCTCAACGATTTCAGGTTTCTCTTTGCATGCCGTTATTGTAATCAATATGAAGACCAACCATAGAATGATTTTCAAAGCCTGTTTTGTCATATTGCACCTTCCCCAAAAAAGTAACTCAAGTTTCGTACCCATGAATGGGCAGAGAATTAGTTTTTCTCGTTCTTTTCCAGTGCCTTTCTGATTTGCATGGATTTCAAAATCCTTTTTTTGTATGACGTAATGGTACTCTCCAACTTGGCAAGAAAGTTTATATTTAACATCATTTCAGCGCAATGGAAGCCTCTTCGTTTTCAGCCATTCCATAGACAGGTCCATCCTGACAACGAACATAATGAAGAACACAACCGCCGGAATCGATATGTCGAGAGAAGTTTTCAATATGTGACAATCCATAACTAACTTAATATAGCCGCAAAAAGACGCAAAAGACGCAAAATT
>DAOVEU010000025.1:0-10960 GCA_030668805.1 Desulfobacterales bacterium | reverse complement strand
CAAGCAGCAGTGTAAGGCGGATGGCCTGGTGTTGTTCTTTCCAAGGGGTTGGGTATCGTACCCGGTGATCGAAGTAATCGGCGGGAATGCGTGTCACGAGGATAGGCGTGAGAATCAATGTGCCCACAAAGATGATCACGGAAAAAACCACCAACCACCCTAGCATGGTCTGATGTGCATTAATCCATTCAAGCATACCTGAGTCTTTCATTCGGTTTGGTCATGACAGTAGATAAAGCTTACACGGCTTTTGTGGGCTGTGCCCATCTGACCCGGTGACCGCCATACATATTCAATATTCCAGAACAGCAGGAAATGGGCCACATTCCAGTCACCATGTGGGCGCGCTTGGCTGAAGTTCTGGAGCCGGACGTAGCTGTTGCGCAATCTTTTTGCGAACGTAATCAAGGCCAAAAATCAGAGGGATACCGAACCAGGCCAGAAAGTAGACCTTTCCGGGAATAGGCCCTGTGGCCAACACTTTCTGCACTGCAGGAAAGTACAAGACCGCCCAAGAAAACAGAATTTGAATAAGAATCCCGAGAAAGATCAGTTTGTTCTTAAAGATGCCCATATCCAGGCCTGAACGATAAACGGAGCGCCGTCCTAGAAGGTTGCCGATCTGCATAAGGAGAATCGTGGCCAGTGTGATGCCCGTTGCCGAGCGGTAAAGAGCATCGTTTGACGCAAGTTCCTGGCCGTATTCCCATCCTCCTTGCACCAGGACGTAGAAAAACAAAAAAATCGACCACAGCGCTTCCAGCAACCCCAGAAACAAATAACTGTGCACCATGAGAGGCGGCGTAAGCAAACCCTCGCTTCGGTCCCGTGGCGGACGACGCATCTCCTCGGGGTCGGGCGGCTCCTGTCCCAAACCCATTGAAGGAATAATGTCCGTTCCCAAATCAATCGAAAGGATTTGAATCACTGTCAGGGCCAAAGGAACAGGCAGCAAGATGTAGATAAGATAAGGAAGAATTTCCGGTCCGTTGCTGACGAGCACATAATTGGTGAATTTTTTGATGTTTCTGAAGATCGCGCGTCCTTCTTCGACTCCTGCCACAATGGAGGCGAAATTGTCGTCCAATAGGACAATCTGCGCTGACTCCCGGGCCACATCGGTGCCCTTTTTCCCCATGGCGACACCAACGTCGGCTGCCTTGAGGGCTGGAGAATCGTTCACCCCGTCACCGGTCATAGCCACGACTTTGTCCATAGCCTTCAGGGCGGCGACAATTTTCATTTTCTGCTCAGGAGTCGTTCGAGCAAAGACCGACACCCCCTTGCCCAGTTCCTCTATGAGCTGTTCCTGGCTCAACTGTTTCAGGGTGTCTCCTGTAAGAACCCCTGTCTTGTTGCGACCATTCACCATGATACCGCTCTTACGAGCAATGGCCACAGCCGTATCCGGATGGTCGCCGGTGATCATAATGACGTCGATGCCGGCGCTTTCACACTTTTGGACAGCGGGCGGAACTTCTCTGCGAATGGGGTCTTCGATCCCCAGAAAACCCGCCAAGACGAGGTTGTGCTCCAAGTCTTCTTGTTTGGCATCTGCGTGATCGCCTTGGGCAAGCACTCGGTAAGCCACGGCAATGACGCGCAAGCCTTTTGCAGCCACCGTGCTCATCGCCGCTTCAGCCTTGTCAAGAGCCTCTTCATCGACTGCGACCGGGTCCCTTGTCAAGCCTTCTTGCATATGGGAAACAAGCGGGCGTATGGCCTCCCACCCTCCTTTGACTACAAAGAGCTTCTGAGAATTTGCCGAGTAGATACCAGCTGATCTTCTCTTGTCGACGTCGAAAGCAAAATGTTTCTCTATGGTTCTTTCAAAATCAGCAAAATCCCCGCTTTTGTCTGTATAGGAATTCGCGACCGCGACATCGAGAGGATCTCCCGAAAATCCCTCTTCCAGTTTGCGGACTTCAGAGGTACTGAGGGCAAGCTCCAACAGAAAGACCTCCGATCGCTTATCCTGTAACTTTTCGCACGCAACGGCATCGCCCAGGTGCGTAATCGTCAGTTGGTTGTGAGTCAGAGTTCCCGTTTTGTCGGTGCAGATCACATGGACCGCACCTAATGCCTCTACGGCCTTTAGCTCCTTTACCAGGACATTCTTCTTGGCCATCCTCAAGCTACCGATTGCCAGAGAAAGGGTAAATGTAGGCAGAAGCCCTTCAGGAACGTTGGCCACAATAATGCCCATCATGAATACCAGGTTTACCCATAGGGATCTTCCGCTGAAAACCCCGTAGAGAAAAAACGAAAATCCCATGCTGACCGCAATAACGGTCAGGACTCTCACCATGCGGCCCGTCTCGCGCTCCAGGGGAGACGGACTCCTTTGGATGGCCTGAGAAAGATGCGCCAGTTTGCCGAACTCTGTCCGAAGACCGGTCGCAAAGATCACTGCCTCGCCGCTACCCTTGAGGACTGAACATCCGGCAAAAACGATGTTTACCCTTTCGGCCATACGTTTGTCTACTGCCGACTCCTTAAGGCTTTGGGCCTTGGATTCTCCGGTGAGGGGAGCGTTGTTTACTACCAGATCGTCGCATTTGACCAATCGGCCGTCGGCGGCAATACGGTCGCCTTCTGATACAATGAGAATGTCTCCCGGAACCAGGTCTTCGGCGAAGATTTCGACATTCTTTCCGTCTCGCCTAACCCATACGCGGGGAGGCAGAAATTTCTTCAGGGCCTCCATAGCCTTTTCGGCGCGATATTCCTGTATAAAACTGAAAAGAGCATTCAGAAAGGATACTCCGAGCAGTGCCCAACCCAACACATCCATACTCTTGCCCGGTTCTATATTGTCAGCGACAAAACAGATTATGGCAGAGACGTTCAGAAGAATGGTAAAAAAATTGGTAAACTGTTTTGTGAAGGTACGGGTCCATTTCCATCTGTCGCTTACTTCCACAGTGTTCTTGCCAACTTCCAGCAGCCGTTCTTCGATCTCATGTCGGGTTAAACCCTCCGGCCGGGTTTCCAGATAGGCATAGACTTCTTCAGGGTTAACGTGTTGTATCTGTCGCACTTTACTCATAGCCCCTGTAGATCCCTATATCACATGGTGTTCCTCGCAGGATCCGCTCCAGCGAATTCGCGCGGACGGCATGGCCAAGCCGGGTTCGCTCCGATGCGCCAAGTAGGATCATATGCGTCTTCAACTTGCTACTGTGGACAAGGATTTCTCTTGGCCAGTCGTTACTTACTACGACACGACAGTCCAGCCGGAACCTGGCAGACCCGCATCCTTGCTTAATGTTCTGCATAACAGTGCCAAGGTATTTCAACCCCTTTTTGCGCAGTACCTGAATACGTTGCCCAGAGATTTGGTGAAGCTGAAAAGAACTCACGGTCATAACCCGCAGGAGGTAGACTTCTTCCACTTCGGGCAGAAACAGCCTGAAGAAGGGCCAGGCAGATTGAAAGCCCCTCGGATGTCCTGCCAGCGGAATCAAAAATTTGCCAGGATTTGCAAGCAAACCCGGCTGCACGACCCGCACTGCCAATACATTGAACTTGTTATGCCTGAAGAGCTTTTCAGAAATGGTCCCTGACAAGAAAGCCTGCCTCTTAGAGCGAATTCGAGTTCCGCACACGGCGAAGCTGTCCCTGCCGTAAGGAATGGCCTCCAGGAGAGACTGGCAGACGTTCTTTTTTAGCGGAAGGATTTCACGGTAAAGCTCTATCCCTTGAACACTGCATTTTCGCTCGATCTTTTCGATTTTCTCAGCGACTCGCACAGGAGAGACGCTGCCGTCCTGAATGTGGACCAGCGTCAGTCTTTTTTCGGGCGTATGGGACGCAAGACGAATACCGTAGAGGGATACCCAGTCACAATTAAGCGACCCGTCATAGGCAAGATAGATCATTTTCGGAACTCTGATTTTTTGGATCGAGCATCAATTAACAGGGCCACCGGAAAATTGGAAAACAGGTTCGCAACCGGAAAAGAGAGGTTGCCATTGTGCATTTCCGGAACCACGCATTCTCCTGTGAAGATATTTCGATAAACCTTTTTATCGACATGCTCAGAAGGGGCGTCAATCCGCGTATCAACCCACACTCCGGAGCCTAGGGGCTTTACTTCCGGGTCGAAACCGCAGAGTTCCACACAAAGCCTTGGCACTGCCACGATAGCTATCCTATCTTTGAATCTTCTTGCAAAGGCGCATACATGTTCGGCCTTTGTCCCATTAGCGGGCAAGGGCAGATACGTTCCGTATTGAAACAGCTCCGGATGCTCCCAGCGCAGAGACAGGGTCCTCCA
The DNA here is from genome assembly GCA_030668805.1 of Desulfobacterales bacterium. Taxonomy (GTDB): domain Bacteria; phylum Desulfobacterota; class Desulfobacteria; order Desulfobacterales. The sequence continues at coordinate 6,681 of DAOVEU010000025.1, read as the reverse complement.
GGTGAGATACAGCTTGATCCTTCCGTCCTCCATTTCTTCCATAAGTTCCCGCACGCGTCCTGCCAGTACTTCGTCCGGTACGGACAGAAAGGCTGCAAGATCGCGGAGGATCTCCCGTGTGCGGCCGAAATCCACCGGACTTCTGTTGTCCGGATCCACCAGACTGAAGGACCACACCTCATTACCCTGATAGATGTCCGGGACTCCGGGAACGGTCAGTTTCAGCAAGGTCTGTGATAGGCTGTTGAACATGCCGAACCAGGCAACTCGCTCCTGAAACGGAAGGAACTCCTTGAGAAACTGGTTATCCCCCTCATTGCTGATAAGCCCTTGAACGAACTGGAGAAGTGCATCCTCATAATCCAGGTTGGGATTGATCCAGCTACTGTGGACCTTTGCCTCCCTTACCGCCTTGATCATGTATTGTTCAATGCGCCTGCGGAAAACGGCGAGCCCTTTGTCATCAAGGTGCCCGAGGGGCCATGCTCCGATCAGGGTCTGGTACAGTGCGTACTCGTCATTCTCGGACAGGGCTGTTTCCCGGTCGAGGTTTCGCTTCCTTGAGCGGTTGAGCAGGCTCCAGCGGGTCACATCTTTTCCCCAATCGCCGGGAATCTCGGATAGTACGCTTATCCTCGCCCGGACGTCTTCGCTCCGCTTGCTGTCGTGGGTGGAGGTATTCAGCATAGAATGGGGCCAGCTTGCTGCCCTTTCCTGATTCAGGTGGTGAAAGGCGGAGACCGAAGCTCCGAACCGGCGAGGTTCCCCGCCCACCTCATTGAGTGATATCAAACGATTGTATGTGTAAAAGGCCGTGTCCTCCAGGCCCTTGGCCATTACAGGCCCGGTATATTGTTGAAACTTCATGGCAAAATCCACCACGGCCTTCCCGTACCCCTGGCTCTTTCCCTTCGTTATGTCCAGCAGGAGCACCTCTCTGATGAAATCATAGATATTCGTGTCGGCCGCACGGCTCCTTTTTCGGGCCTGAGCTATAGCCCAATCCACGTAACGCCGGTCCTCCGGGGTAATCCGTTTTCTGGTGACGTAAGTACGGTACACCGGAAAACAGGCGATCACTTCCGAAAGAGCGTCCCTCAAGCCGTTCAAGGTAAAGTCCCTGGTGTGCCGGTCTGATTCGGAGATGCGATTGAGTTCACTGGCAAGAACGTTGAGTTCACTGGCAAGGGCCACGCGCATGATGAGCTTCTTGCACTGGTAGAGCAGTTCCTCGAAATCGAGCCTGTTGCCCACGAACTCCGCGTAGATCCTGTCCATCTCCTGTTCCGTTTGAGTGTTCACAAAGAGACCGCCTACCAGGTTGGCAAAATCGTATCCCGTTGTTCCGTGGACCTGCCAGTCTTCGCGAAGCCTTTCGTAGCCGGCAAGGATCTTTTCCGCCACCACGTATATGGGTCCCGGAGCCCTCGCACTCTTGCTTTCGACCAGGCTGTTTTCTCCCTTAGTCTCTCCCAAAATTCGCCCACGTATTTCGTCATTGAGCCTCCGGTAGTATTCAGCAGGATCATAGAGGCCGTCCGGGTGATCTATGCGCAATCCGTCAACTTTCCCCTGGCTTATCAGATCCAGCACAAAGCTGTGGGTTGCTTCGAAGACCCTGGGGTTTTCTGTCTTGAGTCCGGCAAGATCATTGATGTCGAAGAAACGGCGGTAGTTGATCTCATCCGAGGCCACACGCCAATAAGCGAGTCGGTAGGCCTGGGCTTCGAGCAGGCGGTGCAGAAGATAGAAACTGGCGGCATCCCCTTCGGTGCCGTTAAAGAGGACTACATTTTCACGAATAAAGCTGTCGATCTCCGGGTATTCCGTGCAGAGCCTCGCCAGGTGTCGCTTATGGACTTCCTTGTCACGAAGGCGGGCCTCCAGCCTCTCCTTCTCCTTCTCCGGGTTGGTTGGTAGGTTTTCAAAGGCGGTAATCAGGCTCTGAAACTCGAGAAAACAGTGGACTTCAGCCCCGAGACGGGCCTCCAGCCTCTCGGGTCCATGACCCAGTACAAAGGCATATGTCGCTGGATCTACGGGGAAAAGGTGATCGTAATAGGAGATTGCGAACTCGCCTTTCTTGCCATCAAAGGTCAGCCTAAGAAGGCCGGTTTCCAGGACTGCGCCGTAGTGGTCTTCCAGTATCGGCAAAAGGACCTTGCCCCGCAACTCCTCCTTGACCGGCCACCAGTCGATATCAAAAAAGGCCGCATAGGGAGAAGCCTGTCCGTTTTCCAGGACATCAATCCACCAGTCGTTGTCGCAGCCGATACCCATGTGATTTGGCACCAGGTCCAGGATCTGGCCCATTCCGTGATGGTGGAGTGTCTCAACGAAATGGACGAAGTCTTCCCAGGCCCCGATCTCGGGGTTCAGTTTGCTGTGGTCTGTGATGTCATAACCATGAGGACTCCCAGGACGGGCCTTCAGATAAGGCGAGGAGTAGCAATGGCTTATACCCAGTTGTCTGAGATACGGAACGAGATCCGCCGCCTGGGCAAAGGTGAAATCCCTGTTGAACTGAAGGCGATAAGTCGCAAGGGGAATCCTAGCACCTGCAATTCCGGGCCCTTTTTCTGGAGATACAGAAGGCCAGGCCCTTGCTCCTCCTCTTTCCCGCCGCAGGACCCTGGCAAGGGATTCAATGCGCGGATCTTCCATGAGGATTTCGAGATCAAGCGGGAGCTTTCTGCGCCAGTTTGGATACTGTTCCATCGTCCCCGGGAGATTAATCTGTTCCAACTGACCAAAGACATCCTCAAGCTGGAACATCAAAATCTTGGAAGGGGTACGGGCCAGGTAGAGATGAATCGCGTTCACCAACTCAGCAGTCATCTCCGGGGCCGAGGCCGGATCCACCCCTATACCCTTCGGGAGCATATCTTGGCGCTCAAGGGCGATAAGGAGACGGGCCCGGTCCTGCGCCCTGGTCACGATCTGACCTTCCCGCAAAGAATCTTCCGGGAAAAGACCCAGATCGGTCCTTACCGCTAGATCCCGTCCCCGCCAGTATCCGGAAAGGGTAGGAAGATCGTGGGTGCTCACGGCCACCAGGGCCTGATCGGGGTAGTCATGAGGAACCTTGAATCTCCCATCTGCTTCCCTTTCGAAGTAAAAGAGCCGGTAGGACAGTACGCCCATAGATTTCAGGGCATTGCGCACCTCATCCGGTACCGTGCCGAGGTCCTCGCCGATCACGAGGCACCTGTTTCTCTGGCTTTCCAGGGCCAGGATTCCCAGAAGGTCCTCAAAGGGGTAACGAACATAGGCCCCTTCAGACGGCTTGCTTTCCGGCGGTACCCAGAAGAGCCTCATGAGTCCCATCACATGGTCAATCCTTATGGCTCCTGCGTAGCGCATGTTGGCACTAAGAGTGGCGATGAACGGGGCATAAGCCGCCTCTACAAGCCTGTCCGGGATCAAAGGAGGGAGCCCCCAGTCCTGACCGTTGAGGTTAAAGTCGTCGGGAGGGGCCCCGATACGGACGCCAAGGGCATATAGATCCTGATGGACCCAGGTCTCCGCCCCTGCCGAGTCAACACTGACGGCCAGATCTTCATAGAGCCCTACCTTGAGACCCAGTTCCATGGACTGCCGTCCGACCGCACCAAGTTGCAGATCCGCTTGCCGTTGAAGGTATTGGAAAAATTCAACCCGTTCCTGGTGTGTCGATGCAAATTCGGCCACCGCCTGGGACTTCGGGTTACGATAGGTCTCTGGCCAGGCCGGCCAGCCACGGGCCCCGGGGGCCTCTTGGTGAAAGTATTCTTGAAGGGCCTCAAAAAGTCCATAGTTGTATAGCTCCTCGCCTCCCTGGTCTTGAAAGGACCGAAAGGCCCTGCATCTTTCGTCCCCGTGCTCCAGATGGTGGGTGCGGAAATGTCTGTAAAGTATTTCCACGACAGGGCGTTTCGCTGCGGCCACCTCAGTATAGTCCACAAGCTCGCCTTCCCTGAGGGAGGCAAGCCTGGCCTGAAATTCCGGATTCTTAACCATATCCCGTGCTTCCTCGCATTCGGAAAAATCCGCTATGGCTTCCACGTCCAAATAGAGGAGGTTTATGAAAAGCCTGCTTGACGGGCTGTAGGGACTTGCATATCCGGGGTCTTCCGAAAACAAGGCATGCAGGGGATTGACACCGAGGATGCCTGCGCCCATATCGGCACAGCATGAAACAAGGGTCTTGAGGTCCGTCAAGTCCCCGACACCCCAGTTACGCCTGGAACGGAGGGCATAGAGCTGTACTGCAGGTCCCCAGACACGTCCCTCCTTGAGCCCGTAAGGTGTGTAGCAAGTACCGGGAGCAACGATGAGTCGCATGACCCCTGAGAGCCCGCGCCCTCCCTCCACCTGGCGAATCTCCAGTTGATGATAGCCCGGGCTGGGCGTCACCGGGAGAGAGAGTATGCACTGGACGTGGGTTTCCCCCTCCACCTCCCCGCGGTGTTTCACTTCCAGCTCTTTGGGCAAGAAAGTATCACTGTGATAATCTCCCCCCTCCTCCCTGAGTGACCATTCAAATCCGTTTCCGGTATCCGTCTCAGGAAGCCTGACCGTGACCCGGACCGGAGACTCAGTCTCCCTCACAACCAGGACAGGGTCCAGCAAACGCCGCCAGAGAAGAGCTTTCTTCTCGGCCAGGGCGGAACGGACAGAGGCTTCGTCATCCACCGGCAGGCCCATGACTCTCAACAGATCCAATTTGGTCTTCTCAGAGACCTTATGAGTTCTGCCCCAGATATCGTGATATTCGGGTTCTATCCCGCAAAGTTCAGCCAGTTGATCAAGCACATTTTCGTTCATGGGTTATCCCTCAGCAACAGATAATGGTCGGTCCAACTGCAATAGGAAAATCACAAGCCATCCCTTCCCAGGTACTCTCAAGCCCTCAGGGCACTTGGTCTTCTATTTCATCCAAATCGCCAATAAGCGGAGACCATGTCCCTGTTTAAGTCATTATTTGTAACTTCTCAATAACTCAGGGTAAGATGTCTGGATTCCTGCTTTCGCAGGAATGACGGGCATTTACATCCAAACGTCATTCCGGCGAAAGCCGGAATCCAGTGAATAGTCGCAAAATGTAATCTACCCCAACTTATTGAGAAGTTACCATTATTATCCTTTTTTTCCATTGAAGAAAGCCTGGATCTGATTATTTTGTTGCATAGCTAATAAATCAAGAACTGCCGGGTCTGCCAGATCGGCTTCTAAAGTCATTTCGTAACCGTTCACGGGTTCAGAGGTTCAAAGGTTAGGGTTCAGGGTTCACCGAAAATCTGAGCAGTTGTTTCGTGAGTTTTGAACGGTCTTGCACAGGGGTCTATAATGAGCTTTCCTGGCGTTGGATCAAGCTGAGTTTCAGGATGTTGATTATGCTGGACGTACCTTTAATCTGTTAAAGGGGACTTTGACAGGGCGTATTGCCATTCGTGGTTTAATCAAATACTTACGGGCTACAAGCAAGGCCAACGAAAGAAAAGTAACCCTGAACGGAGAACCCTGAACCCGTGAACGGTTACGGCATTTCTTTGAAAAGGGATTTTGATGCTACCGATATGGAAATCACCGGAGTATGCTGGAACAGTGGCTGATGCATTGGCCCTGCTCGGGAAAAAGAATCTGGTGCTGGTCATCCATGACCAGAGCTATCCCCAGTTAGGTAGCGAGGACACGGGGCGGGGCTCCCCATACTCCCTCGGCGGACGATCATTTATAGAGTTTTCGCGAAAACTCGGATTCAATGGCGTTCAGTTCGGCCCGCAAGGGCAGGTGACCCTTGAAAACCCCTCGCCGTATGATAGCACGGTATTCTCCAAAAACATCCTCTCCATCGCCCTCGGCCCCTTGGTTCAGGATCCGGAATGGGCAGGCATCCTCAGCCAGGAAACATTTCATAAAGTAGTTGGTTCGAGGCCCAGCCGGGATAGCAATTGGGTACAGCACGAATATGTCTTCAGGGCGCAGCAACAGGCTCTCAGGGAGGCGTTCTACAACTTCACGGGAAAATGCCTGGGGCTCAATGAAAACCGGCCCCTGTCATCTAAGGATTTCCAGGTGGCAGCCCTGTTCCGGCAGTTCAAACGCTTCAAGGCCGAAAACAGGCACTGGCTGGAAAATGACGTCCTGTTTGACGCCCTGGCAATGGAGCACGGAAGCGCCGACTGGAAATCATGGCCGAATCCTGCGGACCGGCATTTACCCAAAGCGACAGGACCAGAATTCGACCAAGCGCAGGAACGAAGGCGGAAGACAGGAGCCCGCTGCTACGAACGGATGGAGTTTTATCGCTTCTGCCAGTTTGTGGGCCATGCGCAACATGAGACACTGCGCTGCTTTGCAGGGTCCCTGAATCTAAAGCTCTTTGGCGATCTTCAGGTGGGCTGCTCCTTGGCGGACGAATGGGCATACCAAGTGGTCTTTCTTGAAAATTACCGGATGGGGGCCCCTCCCAGCAGAACCAATCCCAGGGGGCAGCCCTGGAATTACCCTGTTCTTGATCCCGGCAAGTACCTTGAGGAGTCCGGCGCACCGGGGCCAGCCCTTCGGCTGGTTGCCGACAGGCTGCAAAAAATGCTTACAGAGTTTGACGGTGTTCGGGTGGATCATCCACACGGACTGGTCTGTCCATGGGGCTATCGTGTTGATCCTGCCTATCATCGCAGAAACCGCTTTGATGCG
>DAOVEU010000215.1:0-4462 GCA_030668805.1 Desulfobacterales bacterium | reverse complement strand
ATCGGATCACGCAGATACTCCGTGTGGGTGTTGGCTGAAGAACGTAGAGGCGATTGAACAGGATTGGAAGAAAATTAAATAAAAGCGCTCGCCAGGCTAAAGAATTCCCCGAGCAATCATTGTAACACTTTGAAATAATGTGTCTTCCTATTAATTCAAAACAGCCTTAATAAATTATAAAAGATTAATAAAAGATTAAAGGCATGAAAGCTAGGGGCGGATGTGGGTATTCGGTGGTTTCCGCTTGGAGAGAGATGGGTGAGTGGAAATTTGACATATGCAGGGACCCAAAGGAACTTAACACTATTCTAGCCCAAGGGAGTCGTATAATCGGGAACTGAGCGATCCAGAGCTTGCAAGGCAAGCGCTCAAAGATTGGACGAATGGGCCTTATCGGTTATGGAGTTGTCGTTGAGGGGCACTTCGGGGTTTGTGGGCAGATTTCGATCATGCAGGTCCACAAAAACAGAGCAGGAAGGCCACATCAGGAGAGCGTGATGAAGGTTTTAGCTACCATAATTTCCATCTGCTTGACACTTTTTTTGGTGTGCGTGAGCTGTTCGAGAGAAGAACCGGCTCCGCCCCCGGTACAAAAAACCAAGGTCAGAAAGCACATCAAAATGCCTCCGCCGGAAAAGGCCAAGACTTCAATAACCAGTGGGGAGGAGAAGGCTAAAACTGAGGCGAAGGAAGGCGGAGAGGTAAAGACCGCGGCTATTGAAGAGAGGGCATTAAAGACGCCGGAAACGGATGGCGGAGAAAACGAAACTGAAATAGAGGAAGTGATCGGATATTATATCGCAAAAAAGGGGAACAGCCTGTCCAGTATAGCAGCGAGAGAGGATGTGTACGGAGACCCATTGAAATGGCCTATCCTTTATCGGCTTAACATGGACAAACTTGGCAAATTGCAGTTTGGAGAAGGTCTTCCGGACGGGGAGGTTCCTGAGGGACTAAGGCTGAGAATTCTCTCGCCTAATGAGATAAGGGAAAATCTAAAAAGGATAGGCCATAATGTGTGGGTGGTTAGTGTTCTATCCGGCACAACTGATCGAGAGATCATTCCTGCTGCAATCAGACTTATTAGGAATGGATACCCGGTTTACATCACCCGTGTCACAGTAAAGGCAAAGGGTTGGATGAGACTCCGTGTCGGTTTTTTCAAGAACAGAACCGATGCCGATAAGGAGGGGAAGAAGATAAGGAGCATGTTGAATCTCCATGATTCCTGGATCACCAAAGTAGGGAAGCAAGAACTTGAGGAATTTGGTGGTTATTATTAGAATAGAACCTCAAACTGAAACCTGCAAAACTGAACGGCCCCCATTTGTCACAAAACATTTGCTACGTGAGAGCTTGGAGGCTTCATGACACTCAAGACGCGATTTCTCATCGGCCTCGTAGTTTTGTCTATCGTTGATGCGGTTATCCCCGTCCCGATTGTTGGCTTGATTTTGTTTTTTGTTTTACTGCAGAAGCCCCCTTGGTTTCAGAAGTTGGTGAGTGAACTCTACGAGGCGTAGGAGGATATTGGGAACATCCTTAACTGTTGGCAACATGAGCAACGCACGCTGAGCGGCTATAGGGGAACTTTGGAGATGTTCTTGACTAAGTTGACTTAGCTTCATGGAGAAAATAGGGGGACATCCGGAACATTTGGACATTCTTTCTCATCTTCGAATTTGGTTGAACTTAGCTCCGCTGCGCTCCGCAATTGGTCGAGTAGTCGAGTAGTCGAGTCGTTGAGTAGTCGAGTCGTTAACCACTTGACGATTACCCCACTCAACCATTCGACTAAAAGTGTAGGAGTTTCAGTAAGTTGCAGAAATTCCGAAACGTTTATAGTTAGTCACAACCATATGGATTTAGGAAGAATCAAAGGTTATCCTGTTCAACTCTTAGCCATGTCCGCATTAGTATTTTCAGCCTTGCATTTAAGGAGGATTTCATGTCCGTTAAGGTTCACGAGATAACCAATTTGTACAATGGCAAGATATTTAATGTTGTTCTTGAGAAGGTGACCCTGCCAAACGGGGCGATCAAAAACCGGGAAATCGTTCGCCATCCCGGTGCTGCGGCTATGGTGCCGCTGCTTGACGATGGAAAGATTGTTTTGATCAGGCAATACCGCCATGCCGTGGGTGAATTCCTCTGGGAGATACCGGCCGGAACCCTGGAGCCGGATGAAGTCCCTGTTGAGTGTGCTCGACGAGAATTAGTGGAAGAAACAGGCTATGAAGCGTCAAGCTTTGACAAACTTGCAGAAATTCTGCCTGCCCCCGGATACACGGATGAGCATATCCACATTTTTCTGGCCACCGGATTGAGATCGGTCGAGCAGAAGCTTGAGGATGACGAGGTCTTGCAGGCCCGACCTACACCCTTTGACACCGCCCTTGAAATGATCACAAAGGGTGAGATCCAGGATGCCAAGACGATCGTAGGGCTTTTGCTGACGTCGCTGAAAAGGCAAGGTGTGCGATGACAAGGTTCTCTCGCCCGCTCCCTCCGGTCGCTTGAGCCCACAGAGGCCTCAGAGAGATAAGTAATTTGTCTGATTTTTTGAGGGGAAAAATCAGACAAAAGCCTCAGTCCGCCTCCGGCGGACATTTGTCATTTGGGGCATGCCAACATTGATCATGGACATAGGGATCTATGGTCAGCGGATATGTCCCGCGGCAGCGGGATGGCCGTTTGAGCAGATTTCCCCTCTCAGGAAATCTGCTCAAGAACTCTGCGCCTCTGCGGGCTCTGCGAGATAAAAATCCCCCAGCATGAGCAGTCTGGTCTAAGTGGAAATCTTAGAAAAGTCGGCAAAGATGGAAAAGACTTCGGCGATCTCTCCAAGGAGAGCCAGGCGGTTTTGTTTTAAACGCTCATCCTCGGTTAAGACCATAACCCCGTCAAAAAAGGCATCCACTGGCCCTTTCAGGGTCGCAACCGTCAGCAGGGCACGGTCAAAGGCTGCCCTTTTCAGATCTTCGGATATCTCCTGCTTCACCCTTTGCAAGGTGTCATAAAGGGCTTGCTCGCACGGTTCCTGAAACAGGCCAGGGTCTGTTTTTGCCTGACTCTGAGCCGCACTTGCAGGAATCTCCCCCCGTTGCCTGGCCTGTTTGATAATGTTGACCACCCGCCTGAAGGCTATGGCCAGGGGCTCAAAATCCGGCTTGGCTTTGAGGGTTTCCAGGGCCTCCGTCCGCTTCAGGACAGCCGGGATGTTATCCATTGAAGCGCTGGTCACGGCGGAGATGAGATCCTTGGCAAATCCCTGTTCAGCCAAAAGGTGTTCCATCCGGTGCCGGAAGAAGGTGAGGACATCTTGGGCGGTTTGGTCCGTGTCTCCGGATATCTTGTCGTGCAAAAGCCCAAGGCTTTTTTGAATCAGTCCTTTTATCGAAGAGCGAAAGGCCCGGGCCAGCATGGTCTGGATAATTCCCACGGCCTGGCGTCTGAGGGCGTAAGGATCGGAGGTGCCGCTCGGGATGAGACCGATTCCAAAGCAGCCGCAGATCGTATCTAACTTGTCAGCGATACTAAGGAGTGCACCTGCCGGGTTTTCAGGGAGTGGACCTCCAGCATAGGCCGGCAGGTAGTGCTCCTCAATGGCCCGGGCAACCGCCTCGGGTTCCCCTGCCCGAGCCGCATAAATGCGGCCCATCACCCCCTGGAGCTTTGGAAACTCATTGACCATTTGGGTGGTCAGGTCGGATTTGCACAACCATGCTGCCCGCGATACTGTGGGTTTGAGTTCAGGGGTTGTCAATTCGGCAAGGTGCTCGGCCAGCTTCTGGACGCGACATACCTTCTCAAACACGGTGCCAAGTTTGGCCTGAAACAGCACACCCTTTAGCCGCCCAACCATTTCATGGGGGGAAGTCTTTGCGTCGGTTTCAAAAAAGAAGCGGGCATCCTCAAGCCTGGCCCGAATGACCCGCTCGTGTCCGGAGGTGACCACGGCTATATCTTCGACGGGTGTGTTGTTCACCGCAATAAAACAGGACAACAATTGATGATCTGAACTCACCACGGCGAAATACTTTTGATGCTCCCGCATGGCAGTGATCAGGACTTCACGGGGAAGCTTGAGAAAAGCCTCATCAAAGCTTCCGGCAGACACCGCCGGGTACTCCACCAGATTGGTGACGATATAGAGCAGATCATCATCAGAGATCACCTCACCACCAAGCTTGCGTGCGGCTTTGGCTATTTCTTCCCGGATTATGTTCTTACGCTCTGCAATATCCACCACCACACAGGCTGATCGGAGGACATCCACGTATTCGGAAAAATCGGAAATGGCAATGGACCTCGGATGCATGAAGCGATGGCCAACAGTGCGCCGGCCGCTCCTGATGTTTTCCAGCTTGAAAGGGATGATCCGGTCTCCGAAAAGAGCCAGGATCGAATGAATAGGCCTGGCAAAAGTCAGGTCGAGATTGGACCACCGCATTGATTTGGG
>DAOVEU010000045.1:0-8862 GCA_030668805.1 Desulfobacterales bacterium | reverse complement strand
GGCTTACGCCTTGAGAACAGTACAGATCTTGCGTTTCTCGCTCTTGACACCTGACACCTGACACCAAAAAGTACGAACAAAAGAATTTATCTCTTGGCGCCCGCATTCTTGAAAAGTGTAAACCGAGGAATGAAGGATGCCGAATTTCCTTTTTTTTCTATATTTCTTGATCAAGCATGGAATTATCTATCACGAATAAGGTTTTAGGCCAGGCGCCGTGCCTTCCCCCAAGATACCCCAAAAAATAGGCAGATATCTGGTGACCCAAGAACTGGGGCGTGGGGGCATGGGTGTAGTCTATCTAGCTCAGGACCCCTTTATCGATCGCCTGGTCGCCATCAAGGTTACCTTAGCCTCTTGCTCCAAGGACCCCCAGAGGTTTGAGCAGTTTCAGCAAGTATTTTTCAACGAAGCCAGGGCGGCAGGGAAGTTAATGCACCCCCACATCGTGTCGGTGTATGATGCCATGGTGGAAAAGGACCGGTGCTACCTGGTCATGGAATATGTGGACGGGTCCACCTTAAAAGAGTACTGTCGGGGAAAAACACTCCTGCCCCTTGACAAGGTAGTGAGAATCATCTTTCAGTGCGCCAAGGGCCTTGATTACGCCCACCAGAACGGGGTCATCCACCGCGATATCAAACCGAGCAATATCATGCTTTCCACGAAAGGCGATGCCAAGATTTCCGATTTCGGCATCGCCACGGTGGAGGGGACTTCAGGCCTTCACCGGCCGGAAAGTTTCGCCGGTTCAGTGCACTACATGTCACCGGAGCAACTTGGCAATGAACCACAGACACCACAGAGCGACTTCTTCTCCTTGGGCGTGGTAATGTATGAACTCCTGACCGGAACCAAACCGTTTGAGGGTGACACGGACTACGCCACCTTTTACAAGATAGCCAATATAGAGCCCGAGCCCTTGAAGAAACATCGGCGTGATGTTCCCGAATCTCTGGAACGTATCGTCTTGCGAGCTTTGGAAAAGGCCCCTGCGAAACGTTACCGGACCGGCCTGCAACTTGCTTCGGAACTGAGCGCCTCTTTCGATCATTTGAGGTACCTGGAAGAGGAAATCAATTTTGAAGAAAAATACAATGCCCTTAAAAAATTGGATTTCTTCAAGGATTTTACTTCCGGCGAACTTGCCGAGGTGCTCAAGGCTATCCAGTGGCTGAAGCACGAAGCCACTTCCGCTATAATTACCGAAGGGGAGATAGAAGACTGCTTCTACATTATTGTTGCAGGCGAGGCGATGGTTAAAAAACGGGGGATGCATTTGAATACGTTGAGACAAGGTGACTGCTTCGGCGAAATGGGGTACCGGGGCAACACCACACGAACCGCCACCGTTGAAGCGGTCCGCGATACTATTTTGATAAGGATCAACGGCTCAGTCATAGACCAGATGTCTATCAACACCCAGCTTCGTTTTCACAAGGTCTTTGCCAAGACCCTGATACAGCGTCTGACCCACACGAGCGATTTGTTGTCCAAAGGGTCCTATTGACATCTCCATGGGCATTCTGAAAAAAGATCCGACGATTTTTCTGGGCCTGGGTATAACCCTCCTCTTTTTGGGGCTTGGGTTCTTTCGCATGGAGTTTCTCGACACATTGGAACTCAAGTTCTACGATGTGATGATGAGTTTAAGGGGGGACCCAGAAGGCCCGAGCGATCTCGTTCTCGTGGACATAGACGACGAATCCATAGAGAAGCTCGGCCATTGGCCTTGGCCCCGCTCCCTTATGGCCAAGGGCATCAGGAAGTTAAACGCGGCCGGATCCAGGGTCATCGGGCTCAATTTGATCCTGAGCGAACCTCAGGACAAGACCGGCCTAAGGGAGCTTAAGGACCTGGAGGAGCTTTTCGTCAAAACCGTGCTGGACCACGCGGGCGACAAAGGGCCTATGTTTCTCCGGGCCATGAGTGACGCCCAGGCAAGGCTGGACAACGACAAAAAACTTGCGGAGGCCCTCCAGGAGTCAGGCAAAGTGGTGCTCCCGGTCTTATTCAAGGAGCAGGCGCTGGGAGGGAAGGGAACAATAGAAACAGACGAGGCCCTGATTGATCAGTCGATCCAAAGCATCAGTTACCCCAAAGGCTTGCAATGCCCTCAGGCCAACGAAATATTCCTGCCCATCCCTGCCTTTTTAAAAGCCTCAAAGGGGATAGGCCACATCAACCGCACCTACGACACGGACGGAACGTCCAGACGGGAACTGCTCTTGTATGAGTTCAACGGGCTTTACATCCCTTCCTACACCTTAAGACTGGCGGCCCTGTACCTGAACGTCCCCCAGAACAAAATACGGGCCGATCTGGGCTCAGCCATTTACTTAGGCTCCCTTGAGATTCCCACTACATCGTACTCCGAATTAATGGTCAGCTTCAAAGGCCCACTGGGATCCTTTAAAAGTTACTCCTACTTCGATGTCATGAACGATAAGATTCCATTGGGCGTCTTCAAGAACAAGCTCGTTTTGGTGAGCGCCTCGGCTACGGGAATAATGAACCCGCTCAGCACACCTATCGATCCGAGCATGCCCGTGGGGGAGTTCTCAGCCCATACCATCTGGACAATACTAAACAAAGAATTTGTTCGACAGCTGCCCTGGGGGTCCAGCGCAGAAATCCTTATGATACTCGTCCTGGGATTGGTGATCACATTTGTTTTGCCAAGGTTAAGGGCCATGATTGCAGGCATGACCTTTCTGATCTTTCTTATATCGCTCATAGGGGGCTCAACCTACTTTCTTGTCTCAAGGGGCCTCTGGGTTCAGGTGACCTACCCTCTCCTACAGCTTGTCTTTGGCTACATCGGGGTGGTAAGCATCAAGTACTTTGTAACCGAGACCCGTGAAGAGAAGGTAGAGGGTGAGCCCGCTGAAAGGAAAAAGAAATTGATGCAGGCCGGCGAGACGATGGTATCCGGCGACGGCTTTTTGGGCGACGGTTCAGCGGGCGAGGGCCTTCTGGCCGCGCGCACCCGTCTGGGCAGGTACGAAGTGATCAAGGAACTGGGCAAAGGTGCTATGGGCGCAGTCTACCTGGGCCGAGACCCGCGCATCAATCGGGCTACCGCGATCAAGACCGTCCCGTTTGCCGATGACTTCGAGCCGGAAGAAGCGGAGAATATGAAGGAGAAATTCTTCCAGGAGGCTAGAAGCGCGGGGACCCTCTCCCACCCCAACATCGTCACTATCTACGATGCGGGCGAAGAGCAAGATCTGGCCTACATCGCCATGGAGTATTTGGAAGGGGAGACCCTGGCAAAATATACGGAAAAAGGCAACCTCTTGCCCATGCGCAAGGTCATCGACTATGTGGCCGACATAGCCGACGCCCTGGATTACGGCCACCAGAAGGGGATAGTCCATCGGGACATCAAACCGGCCAACATAATGCTCTTGAAAACCGGGATTGTAAAGATCACCGACTTTGGCATAGCCAGAATGACGGCGACCTCCCAGACCCGGACCGGTGTGGTGAAAGGTACGCCGTATTATATGTCGCCAGAGCAGTTTTCCGGCGAAAAGGTGGATGGAAGGTCGGACATCTTCTCATTGGGAACAATGCTATTCCAGCTTTTGACAGGCAGGCTCCCCTTCTACGGCGATAACCCGGCAGCGCTCATGCACCAGGTAATGAACGTGCCCCATCCTGACCCGAGAAAAACAAACCCAAAAATAGTAAAGGCCCTTGTGACCATAATAAACAAGGCCCTGGAGAAGGACCGGGAGAAGCGCTACAAGAGGGCGTCCCATATGGCTGCCCACTTAAGAGAGCTTGGAAAAAGGATCGATGAATTTATTGCCAAAAAGAAGGCGGAAAAGAAATAGAAGATAGCAGATACTGGATTGTAAATGGCATAAATAGTGCATCTTAATTAGCGATTTCGGAGATATCGATCATCAAGAGTCCAGCATGGAATATCCAGTATCAAGCATCGTGGTACTCGCAGTCCGTATTATATAGGATATGATTTCAATAAGTTGGAAAAGTTCCGAGACATTTGATCATGGTCATAGTAAAATCAGCAGGTATTACCGACGTAGGTAGAAAGAGGAAGGGCAACGAAGATGCCCTACTCCTCGATGATGATCTGCGGCTTTATGTGGTGGCCGACGGCATGGGGGGACACCAGGCCGGGGAGGTGGCCAGCTCGCTGGTAGTGGAGACCATTCGGGACTACATGAAGAGGTTCAAAGAGGACGGCGATATGGAGGCGCTGGCCGACTACCACGAGATCTTTTCCAAGGAGGCCAACCGGCTACTTTCCTGCATCCACATGGCCAACCAGAGTGTCCACCAGGCCTCCTACAGCAAGGAGATGTATCGTGGAATGGGCTCCACCGTGTCGGCGGTCTATTTCTCTTTCGAGACCCTCATGGCGGCCAACGTGGGCGACAGCCCAATCTACCTGGTGCATGACGGAAGCATAGATCTCCTGTCCGTGCCCCACACCGTGATGGCCGAGCAAACGGCTCTCGACCCCGAGGGGGCCAAACGGCTGGGGGGACAGTTCAGACACATGCTCACCCGGGCCATGGGGATTGAGGAAACGGTAGAGGCTGATATCTGCGAGATTGAGTGCTTCAGGGGCGATATCCTGGTCATCAGTTCTGACGGCTTAAGCGATAAGGTCTCTCCAGAGGAGATCCTCGGTGTAGTGAATAAAGAACGGCCCGATAGGGCTTGCCGTTTGCTTGTGGATCTGGCCAACGAACGCGGGGGGGATGACAACGTAACCGTTATTGTGCTAAAGATACAAAAAGTTAGGCATGAAAAAGGTGGGATCATCGGACTGATCTCGCGGATCGGACAAGGATTATCCAACTTCCCTTTGAAAAAAAATATTTAAATAAAAGAGAGGTCCTGCGATGCCGACCTTGACGCTTAAATTCAAGAAAAAAACCGTTGAGAAGTATCACCTTAAAAAGGGAGAGGCCCTGACCATTGGCCGGATGGAGAACAACGATGTGGTCATTGAGAACCTTGCCGTTTCTGGACGCCATGCCAAGATAGACTCGGTGGATGATGGGTTTTTGCTGACTGATCTGAAAAGTAAAAACGGTTCCTTTGTGAACAAACAACTTGTTTCTTCTCACTGGCTCAAACACGGGGACGCCATAGACATCGGCAAGCATACCCTCGTCTTTGCCTACGAGGAGAGGGAGCCCCGGCCCGATGACGCTCCGGCGGTCGGGATGGACCAGACCATGGTAATGGATACGGCAAAGCACAGGGAGATGATGGCCAAGAGCCCTGCCAAGATGGAGCCCCAGATGCCCGAAAAGGAGGAACCCATCGGTGTTTTGTCCTTTCTAGCAGGCGGCGAGGGAGAAGTGGAGCTTTCCAAGAAGCTGGCCAGAATCGGAAAAAAGCCCTCCTCCGACATTGTGGTGCGCGGTTTGATGGTGGGCCAGACCGCAGCCACCATCAGCAAGAGACCCAATGGCTATTACTTAAGCTACGTGGAGGGGATTTCCAAACCAAAGGTCAACGGTGAGACTGTGAAAAAGTCGGTCATGCTAAAAGAGTTTGATGTCATTGAGATAGGCTCAGTCAAGATGCAGTTTGTCTATAAGTGAGAAGTGGTAAAGCTCCTGCCTCTCCGAGCCCGAAGCCGTAAGGCTTACGCGCCCGGTTCAGAAATTGGGCAAAAGGGGATAAGGTTTTGTTTAAAGGCAGAAAAATAACAAAGCTGATTGCAAAATACGCTGAAGCAGAAACGAATAAAGATGAGTTACGGATAGTTTCGGAACTTGAGCAGTTCGGGAAGCCTGCCGTCCGGCATACAATCGAAGCCTTCCGGGAAAGAAAGCTTATTCCAGAGAAAGCACGATTGCTCCTCGGAAAGCTATGTGACGACTCCTGGGTCGAAGAGATAGTACCCCTTATAGGCGAATCTTACGATGAGGTACGCAGGGTTGCTAAAGAGATGATTACCAAACGGTGGAGGGAATCTTCCTTGCCGCTTTTAATCGAATACCTCAAAAACCCGGACTTTTATTCAAGGGCTAACGCCACAGAGCTTTTGGCCACGTTTAAGAACGAGTCCTGCGTACCCGTATTGGTTTCTATGTTTAACAGCGCTGATTCGGAGATGAAAAGGAACATAATCAGGATATTGACCGAAACGGGCGGCCAGGTGGCTAAAAAACTAATAATAAGCGCTCTTAGCGACGAATCCTGGCAGGTACGTTTATCAGCAGTGAAAAGCCTTGGAAAAATGAAGGCCCCTGAAAGCGTAGACCCTCTGATCGAAAGGCTCATGGAAAAGGATCCTCAAATGAAAAAGTTAGCATTGGACGCTTTAGGGGCCATAGGCGACAAGCGAGCGGGCCGCCCAATGATGGAACTCCTGAAAGACGATGACTTGTTAATTCGCCAGAAAGCCACCGATAATATCATAGAAATAGCTGACTCCGACATTGTTCCAGACGTGATTAATTTGATGAACGATAAGGACGTCAACGTCAAGCGCTGCGCCGCTGAGGTCCTAAATAACCTGAAGGACCCGAGGACCGGCGATGTGCTCATCAAGGCCATCAAAGATTCTGACTGGTGGGTGCGCCAGATCGCTACCGACTCCCTGGCGCAATTAAAAGGGGACAACATACTCAAGGCTTTCATTGCCATGACCCGTGATCCAGATGAAAGCATACGTAGGTGCGCCGTGGAATTCTTCAACAAAGTTATCCATAAATCCGCATTGGAACCGCTTATCGAACTGTTAAAGGATCAGGACTGGTGGGTGAGGGAAAAAGCGGTGACGGCTCTTGGTCAACTAAAGGACCAACGAGCGATTGCTCCCCTGGCTGAAATGATAGGTGACGGAGAAGTTAAGTGGGTGGTTCCTGGTGCGCTTGCTGAAATAGGCGGGGACGAAGTCCTTGAACCACTTAAGGAATTTCTCTTCGACGACCAAAAAGGGGTACGAATAGAGACCATAAAGGCCTTTGGAAAATTGAAAGCGACGGACGCTGTTTCGGATTTGAAAGAATGCCTCAAAGACAACGACGAAGACGTAAGGTCCGAAGCCGTTAGCACGCTTAAGCAACTTACCGGAAAAGTCTTTAAACCCGAAGAGGAACCAACGCCTCAAGAGGTTTTACAGGCGGCCGTGCCAAGAGGAATCGCTGCCCAGGGGGCGATCTTGACTGAGGCCATACTCGTTGTCGATCTGTGTAGGTCTACGGAAATAGCCGCCAGATACGGAGACAGTTTTGCCCTGGACCTCACCAGGATTCTGACTGAAACGGTAACGCCAATTGCACGGAGAGAGAAGTTTCAGTTCATGAAAAGCACAGGCGACGGTTTCCTGATCACATTTGTCAAGGTATACAATTCCATACGGTTCGCAATGGAAGTTTTGAAACAGATAAGCAAACACAATGAAAAAGTGGACAAAGCCGCCAGGATCGACTTGAGCTTTGCCATCAATTTAGGCGAAACCAGGATTGATGCGAAAGGAGACCGCCTGGGTGTGGCTACAAATATGACCTTCAGGGTAGAAGGGGTTAAGCCTGAAGGACTCATTCCCATTGAGAACGGAATGGCAAAAGAAGACATGCCCGTTGTCAACCGGATCTTGGTAACCGAAAACGTGGAGAAAGAAATTAAGGACATGGAGGGGATAAAGACCATGATAGTCGGGCTTTTTGAACTAAAAGGAATAACAGGGCTTCACAAGGTTTACGAATTGACTTCTGTTGAATAAATCAAAGCTGGGAAGAAGGATAACATGGAAAACACCTTTAGTAGAATAAAGCATATTCTGGGGGAGATTCCTTTCTTCGAGGACTTTTCAAGTGATGAACTGGATTTCTTTTCAAGAAACGTGAGTCTCCGTTATTTTCCGGCACAAACCGTCCTCTTTAGGGAGGGCGATATTGCTGACTATTTGTTTTTCGTCGTGGAAGGCATGGTTGACGTCCGTGTCGAACCGACAGACTCCAAGCAGATAATAATAGCCACCTTTGACCGGGGCTGCTGCGTGGGGGAGATGTCCATCGTGGACGACTACCCCAGGTCAGCTACCATTGTTGTGACGAAACCCTCGGAACTTTTGTTGGTTACCAGAAACCGTTTTGAATCGATCTGCCAGGAAAATCCCCCTGTTGGCATTAAGTTCCTCCACGGCCTTGCCAAGAACCTGAGCATGAGGTTGAGGAAAACTACCGGCAGGTTTGCCGATTTGGCCTGATAGTTGAAACCTTTGAAAAATATTCAATTTTTTTTAAGTCCAAGTGACGAAGCATACGTAAAGCCCGAACTAAAAAACATAAGTCCAAGACAGCATCAAGCCATGCCCGGCGGAGACCACCGGTCTCCAAAAAACAGAGGCAATTCTGCAGCACAGATCGGTCCCACTGTAACCTTCCAGCCCGTCGATTCCTTTAGCTCATCACGCATGACCGAGGCTAGGCCAGGGATGACGATTTCCTGGTGAGAAACCCTTTCAAGAATGCCTGATTTGACAACCTCTTTGCTGATCACCTCAGCCGTCAGGCTGTTAAGTATCACGGCCATATCTACTGTATCGCCCCTCGTATCTGTAAACAGCAGAAAGAACGGGCTCTTCGTCGTACCCAGAATCGAAGTGATCACATCCTGAGTATGAATGTTGTTTCCCGAGATCAGGATGGGAGCATCGTCTGGTGGGGTATTGATTTCCACCAATCCGGTGGGGCCTGGACGGGGTACCGTCAGGCAGGGGAACTCTGGCAGGAGATTGTCAGCATTCAGGGCAACCTGAAAAGGGTAATAGAGGCTTTCGGAGAGATGAGGACAGTCCGCAGGCTTTTTCCGGGCTTGCTTTAATTCCTGGACGAATTCCTGGCAGGTCTTATCCCC
>DAOVEU010000155.1:0-5540 GCA_030668805.1 Desulfobacterales bacterium | reverse complement strand
GCGTCATCCTTTTGCTAACAGCCAGTTAGGCCTGCCCTGGCGCGACATCCCAAGATGATTTTGGTGCCCATGTAGTCCCGGTCTGGGCCAGGGGCTCTTCAACCGGGAACCGTGAACGTTGAACCGCTCAACCCGGGTTATACTTTATTATTGCGCTGGGGTAAATGGATTTGTCAATAGCCAGGAAACCCGTTGAGCCCGTTAGGCCGTCTGGCCCGCGCTGAAAGCTGAAAGCTGAAAGCTCAAAGGACGGGAGGCAGAAACCAAGGAAATCCACGAAATCCTGTTTACCCCGTAGGTGGGAACCATCGTACTGGGGCCTGCCCCGCCCGCCCCGTAGTCAGAATGATCGTACCGGGGTACGTGGGAACTATCGTACTGGGGTAAATCCTGTCTAACTGAAGATTTGACCGCAAGGCTCTCATTAAGAAAGGAATAGTTAAGTGCATGAGGGTGCAAGGGGAGTTAAATCACTTGGAATGGCGTCTTTGAGATCGGACAATAAAATAGCCCAAAACACTAGCAGCAATAGTTGCGACTATGAAAAATATCGTTAATTCAATCATTTGATTTCTCCCTTGTCTACGATAATGACCCAGAAAAACATGGTTATGGAAGAAACTAAACCTGATCATTTAGCGAGGCCTACCACGTGCGGCAAAGTCTTTCTACGGCAGACTGTCCGGGTAAAGTAAACGTCTTGGGGTTTCTGCAACTTATTGAAATTCCTACGACTATTCTTCCAGCACCCCATAGATGAAACTCAATACCTCGTTCAAGCAATGCTCCCTTGAACTCCTTACTGAAGTCTTTTTCTTAACGTGCTTATGATGTGGAAATGTCTCTATGTTTCTGTGATGAGGAGCATTATCCCAGCCGATGATAAGCTGGTTGTTTCCATTTAGCCAATAATAACTGTAAGAAACCAATTGGCCGTCTATAAATGATTCTGATATGCGCAGGCTACTGCCGTCCCTGAGAGTAAGCTTGGCCTTTACAATTTCCGTGTCAACATCATGCTGGCACAGAAGGTATTCGACCTTAGCAATAATGTCACTGAAGAGGCGGAACTGATCCCAAATAGTGTCACTATTCACTAATCTGCTCCAGCTTTTGTATCAGTAGGCCCAGCCTCTTTTTAACCTCCTGATAATGGCTCCATTCGACCCAGTCTTCGTGTTGACTTATATCCGCATCATCAGGAAAAGACCCGACAAACTCCTTAAAGGTCATTCCATATCGCTTCTCAAAATGTGCCACTTTTTGAGTGGCTATGCTGTATTTCTTTCTTTTTTCAGCCACTCTGTTAAAAACAACATGCCTGATAGCTGATTCCAGAATTGACTCTTGCTCGGATTCGTAAATATCTGCGATCATATTTGGAACCTTAACTGTTATGGTTTGCATATGACTATCCTCCTTGATGTTGGTCAGGATCTTTTCCCTTCCCCATTCGTTTTTTTTCGGTTCCCCTAATAAAAGGAAACTAACACATTGGTGCCAATTTGACAACTCTTTGCTCCATTGGCGCGCAACTGGGCATAAGTTCCCTGCCGCCACAGGCGGATTGAGCTTTGTCAGTTTCATCCCCGCCCGCCTCGCCTGAGCGTCTCGCGATGGCGGGCAGGAGGAAACTGGGAAAACAGAAAATCCATCAGATCCTGTAAATCCTGTCTAACATACTAAAGCTTTACCCGCCAGGCTGCCGTGTGAAAATAAAGTCCACACGTATGTAATTTTTTACCAACTATTGATAAAGCCTTTCTTTTTCTCGAACGTACCCTCCCTGGGAAACCAGATAAAGAGGTCCGGCTGGCTCGGAACAGCACCCGTAACAATTTGAAATAACTTGAAATACAATTTCGCCAATTTTGTGTCCACTTTTTCAGGATAGTGGCACGATCATTGTAATATAGGGAACCAACACAAAAGAAAATCCACTTGAATCTAAGTTCCCTTCTGCCAGGGGCGGATTACATTTTCTCACTTTCATCAGGAAAGTGAGAAAAGAAAAAAATCCATCAAATCCTGTAAATCCTGTCTAATATATGTCCGGATTTCTCAGGAGGTCACATACTTTGATAAACAAAATCCTACACATTCAACACTGTTGTAATCCACTCCATGTGTACTGCCGCCTAGTGGAAAGAGGATTGAACAAGCGGCTGTCGATCTCAATATGTAGATCCTACGAAATCTGCATATACAGTTGGCTAAGCTGGCTGACTGTAATCACGGTGCACATTTGCAGATCCATGAAACTGACAAGCTAACAAGATGCAGCAAGATGATTCACCGCAGAGGCGCGGAGGACGCAGATTTGCGCCTGAATACCCATAACGTAACAATAGATGAAATAGCACAAGGGAGATAGATCACTAATGAGAAAGATCAGCAAATTGTTCACATTACCAGTCTTATTCTTGGTGCTCTTGTATCCTGCATCCGCTGGCGCAATCCCTGATTTGATTGTGGTTCCGACGGGTACGAATGCCACTTATTATGGTGACCCGGAGCCCTATCTAGATTATTGGGCAGACTATTTCTTGCCAGAAACCGAGGACTACCACGGGTTTGCCATACCAGCAAGTGGAGGATATCTTTCTGTTGCAGCCGACTTTGGGGATATCGGAGATCTTCACATCTACTTGTTAATCGACAACGGCGGTGTCAACCATGATGTCTCGTATGGTGGGACAGCGCTCCAAGACGTTATAACAACGTACAGTGAGATTGGCGGTACTACACAGATTGATGGTTACAAACCTCAGCCTTACTGGGGCGTTGATATTGGGCCTATCGATCCTAGTAGTTGGACTAAGATAACCGATCCGGTTTTTTCCAGTGGCAACTACTATGAATACAGTGCACAACTAAAATATGATTCAAACCTTCCTGATGGACTGCATTTCTTCGCTATTGTTGACGATAATTCGAGCAATCCTAAGTCATTCGTGGGGGATGATCCTAATCTGAACAGCAACGACACCTTCTCTCCCATGACTGCCAGTTCAGGGAATTTTCCTCCCATTCCTGAGCCATCAACCATGTTGCTTCTCGGTTGTGGGCTCATTGGTCTTGCTGCCTTTGGGAGGAAAAAGTTTAAGGAGGAAAGATAGTCAAGAAGATAGTCAAATAGTTGGGACAATGAACCCAACAAACCTTTACCCCGTTAGATGTACATGGCTATCTAACCGGGGCAATAAACCCAACAAACCGAAATTCGGTTGAGCTGGTTTGGGAGAAAGAAGATAAGGAAGCTTAACTAAACGTGTCAGGATTTCTATCCGCCTGCGGCGGAAAATTCCTACGACTTTATTCGAGTGGTCAAGTGGGGAAAATGGTGGTTAACGACTCGACTACTCGACTACTCGACTACTCGACTACTCGACTACTCGACTACTCAACTATTTCATTCTAAAGTGAACCACTTTGTCATGGATGACGAGTGATCCCAGGGAAGGGAGGTGGTCGCGCAGTTCAGGAGGGAAAATAAGTGAGAAAATCAGTTTTAGTTCTATTCGTAACCGCATGCTGCCTGGTGCTTGTCGCCGGAAATGCCCTTGCACTTGATCTTGGCGCCAACATTACCATTTGGGACGGAATGGGATCGGACGCGGAAGACAATGAGGTTGAACCTGGATGTGTACAGGCTCAAAAGTGGGATCTGGAGGCCTTTTTCCTGAACGACTCAACACTGACCATGGTAGGTGGTTATAACTTCCGGGCGGGCGAAGGCGGTTATGCCTCCGGTGACATATTTATTGATGTGAATGGCGACGCAAAATATGGACCTGCTAATACAGGGTCCGGCGGGGGCAACAGCATAACGACAAATACTTTTGGCTATGATTATGTGTTGGATCTGGACTTTAGTGATCTTACGTACACGGTGTATGGATTGACCGATGCCTCAACGCTAAGTGTTTGGTTTGACCAAAATGAAGAATCAAAATCAACCTGTTTAAAGAACCAGAAATCCATATCCAGGGAATACCGCGGGAGTTCGTGGCACAATCGCAACATAGTGCCTCCTCCAAACACAAGGGGTCGAAGAATGCCTTTTGCCCTGAGCCACTGAAGCACGGCCATTTCAAATGCCTCATGAGCCTGTAATCTTACCATAATGCCTTTCCAGGTACTTTTTGGTCGTCAAAGGGAAAGCATGACAAAGATCTGCCAAGACTTCCCGTCGAACCTTTGTCAGATCAAGGGATGCGAGATCCGGGGAATAGCGCCCAATGGAAGCAAGGTAGAATGAATCCAATAGCGCCTTTTCAGGCAGAGCAATAAATACTCCTTCCTTTTTTTCAAAACCTCTATAAAGGTCTGGCCTGATTTTTGTGTAATGAAAGGAGAGCCTGCCCGCCTTAAATATCCTTGTTCGCTTAGTGGAAATGGATTCAAGAAAGCCTCTCTGCACCTGCGTGCTGATGCCATGGTATGAGAGCAGGGAACCTGTAGAAAATTGGCGATGCGAAACAGGTCAACCTGGCTGAGGTGTGCTAAATGTTCTGTTCGGGCATAAAGCCCCCTTTTTAGTCGTGTCAACAGCCCCTTCTTTACATAGCGGCTGCACAAGACTGCCGCCGAAGCCGGCTGAAGTCCAAGGGTATAAGCCACATCTTCCAGAGAGAAAAAGGGCTTTTGTATTCTTAGGAGTTCCTGGTATATCATGTCGGATACAGTTATTAGATATTATTGTTAAGCAACTATACCCGAGATTGCCTCCCATGGCAAGAGAAAAAAAGGGTGGTTGAGCTCATGGCTGATAGCTTGTAGCTGATAGCTGATAGTTGAAGGGAAGAAAAGCCGCTCAGGGTGAAATCCCTGGGCGGCTTTTTTGTGTAAGAAAACGCGAAGTCAGGAGGCAAGTGTAGAAACAGAAAAATCTAAAGAAAACATGCCTCGCTTATGCCGAAGACCTTTGCTAATTTTTCTCTGGTTTTCTTGCGATAGACAGCGCCTTGCCGTTCCCGTTTTGCTACGGTAGCTTGTTTTACTCCAAGTCGGCGAGCAAGTTCTTGCTGGGTCCACCCCCTTTCAAGGCGCTCTCGTTTGACAGGATTCATGAAGATGTAGTTTTCGGCTTCTTCCTGATCATATAGCGGTTCAGCCTTGGCCTCGCGGATGGCACGCAGATCGGATTCATCCTCCAGGCGGTCAAGGAGGGCCTGGAACGACTTGACCGGTAGAACCACAAATTTTACATTTCCGTTTTCCTTAATTGTTTGGTATTCCATATTCACCCCTTATAAATGTCGCCCCGTGGGCGGATTTTCACTACTTCTATGATGTGCTGGTCATCTTGTCGAGTATAGATAATACGGTATTGACCTGCTTTGAGACGAAATCCCTCTCGCCCTTTTAGGGTGTCGATATCAAGAGAAGGGTTGTCTGGATTTGCTGCAAGTTCATGTAATTTATTCACGATGGCAGATTTTATTTTTAGCGGTAGGCGCGCCAAATAATTTCTGGCCTGCCGTCTATATTTCAATCTGTACATTATCAAGTTAGTTCGCTTCGCTCACAATTGGAAT
>DAOVEU010000048.1:0-8690 GCA_030668805.1 Desulfobacterales bacterium | reverse complement strand
CCCATGATCGCCACGCCCACATTGTCCTCTTCCAAATTGAGGACGAGGCCCATAATCCCATGGGGAAACTCGAGCAGCTCCATGGACATGGCCTTCTCCACGCCATACACCCTGGCAATACCGTCCCCAACCGACAAGATGGTCCCTGTTTCGCTCACGTCTACCTTCTTGTCGTAGTCCTGAATCTGGCCCTTGATAATGTCGCTGATTTCTTCGGCTCTAATTTCCATCAGATATTCTCACTCCTTTGCAAAGATTCTTTTAAACTCATAAGCTGAGTTCTCACGCTGCCGTCTAACACCAAGTCCCCGATCCTGGTCACCGCGCCACCGATCAAGGCCGGGTCCACGCTGACTTCCATCCTTACCTCTTTGCCTGTCTTCTCAGCGAGCGCATCCCGGATCCTTGCAATGCTTTCGTCCGGGAGTTCTACGGCTGACACAAGGTCCGCACGGACAATGTTGGCAAGTTCGTCGGTCAGTTTCTCATAAAAGGTGCATATGTCCTTTAAATACTGAATCCTGCCCTTGTCAAATAAGAGGAAAAGGAAAGACGTCATTACCTTACTGAGATTCAAGCGCTGCTCCGACACCACCTGTAAGACCTTCTTGCGACTTCCGGCATCATATAATGGGTTGGATATCGCTTGCTCCAGCTCCTTTTGTTCTTCCAGGAGCTTCACAAAATAGCCCAACTCCTCTTTGTACGTCTCTGCCTGGCCGTCTTCCCTGCCAATTGTCAACAGGGCTTTGGCATACCTTCTGGCAATCTTGAGGCCTATCACTGCGCTACCACCACCTTTGTCAAGTATTCGTCAACAATGCGTTCTTGATCTTCTTCGTTGATATGCTCTTTGATCAGTTGTTCTGCCATGGCCACGGCCCGCCCGGCCATCTCTACCTTCAACTGTTGCTTGGCCTTGTCAAATTCGTGCTCAATGTTCTTCTTGGCCTGCTCCTGAAGTTTTTCAGCTACTAGCTGAGCCTCTTCAATGATTTTCGCCTTTGCTGCCTCACCCTCCCGGATGTATTCAGCCACGATTTTTTCCACTTCCTGGTCCAGGAGGCTCAGTTTTTCCTTATATTCCGCAAGTCGCTTTCCCGCCTCCTGCTTCTGTCCTTCCAGGTCATCCAGTTCGTCCTTGATGCCCTGGCGACGGGATTCAAGGCCCTTAGCAAGCGGTTTCCTCAAAAGAAAAATCAGTACGCCGGCCAGCACTACAAAGTTCATAGTCCGCTTCACCAAATCCCAGCCTTTGCCATTGCCCCCGTGATCGTCATGTCCGCCCTCAGAGGAAGCCCAAACCGACCCAAAGGCAAGGAGGACTGAGACAACTACCAAAAGGCTCACAACATAGCGTAGCTTCCCCATCCTGACAAACGCCTTCATGATACAGCCCTCCCTAATATCTTTTCAGCAATCGTCCCGGAAAAAATCCCTATCTCTTTTTCCAGTCCGCGTCTTGCATCCTCGGCATCTTTGGCAATCTGGGCGCACACAGCCTCCAATTCTGCCTGGGCCTTCCGGTTGATCTCATCGACAACTCGCTTTTCCTCTTCCTGGCCGGCTTGCTTCAGGGCCTCTTTCTCCTGAACCCCCTGCCCCCTGGCCTCAGAGATCTTTGCTTGAAAAGTCCGTTGGCTTTCCGAAGCATCTTGTTGAAGGGTCTCGATACCCTCCTTGTAACCCTGGATCTTTTTCTTTCTTTCGATGAGTATCTGGCGGATAGGTTTGTAGAGGATGAGGTTCAGGATAAAGATCAGCAAGATGAAGTTTCCCATCTGCACAAACAGGGTCCAATCAGGAATAACAGCCATGACAAACTCCTAAGTCTCTAATTTCTTGGTTTACGTCACAGGAAAGTTACCTGAGAATACATCCACCCAAAAGTTGATCGTCTATATCACCAATACGGGCACATTGTCAAAGGTTTTTTTTCTTCACTTATCATTTACGTCTGCCATTCAGCTAAATCGATGGTCTTGCTGGTCGCGTCATCCTCAGGTTTCATGCTGCAGTTGCCGTGGAAGACCACCCCGGCATCAATAATTACCACAGGAGCACAGAGGTCACCGAATACGCGGGCTGGCGGATGCAACTCAATGCGGTTTGTGGCTCGGATGTTCCCACCCACCTCCCCCCACACCACAACTGTCTTCACCAAGATATCCGCATGGACAACCGCTTTTTCTCCTATAGCCATCACCCCTTCTTTGCTCTCTATGCTCCCTGTGAAATGGCCATCAAGTCGCACGGTCCCCTCAAATACAAGTTTCCCTTCCAGGGTAGTTTCTGGTCCCAAAAACGTCTGTATCCCCTTTTTTGGTTTTTTCATAAAGGAATCACTCCTTAAACAAGAACCTGCGCATGCTAATATTCAATAAAATTCCTATAGCACCCATACTAACCAGCATAGAGGACCCCCCATAACTAATTAGTGGCAAGGGTACGCCAACCACAGGAAGCAACGCCAGCGCCATTGCCAGGTTAATAAAAGCCTGCCAAAATATCATGCTGGTGAGACCTACAGCCAAAATGGTACCAAAGGGCTCCTTAGAACGTACCGCTACGCTCAGGCCCCATATTACCAACAACACATACAGCGAGATGACCAGAGCTGCCCCCAAAAATCCCCACTCCTCAGCCAACACTGAAAAAATGAAGTCCGTATGATGTTCAGGTAGAAAGGAGAGGGCGTTCTGGGTACCTTTTAAGAACCCTTTACCGAAAAGCATTCCCGAACCGACCGCAATCTTGGACTGAATGATATGATACCCTGCACCCAATGGATCTCCCTCCGGGTCAAGAAATGCCAGGATCCGCAGCTTCTGATATTCTTTCAAGAAAAACCAACCCACCGCAGACCCAAGAATACCGGCCCCGGTCAAGCACAGAAGCGTCCTGCGCTCAATCTTTACAAATACGGTCACGCTCCCTGCTATCAGGAGAACGATGAGGCTTGTGCCCAAGTCGGGCTGTATCACGATTAAGGCAAATGGGATTAAGGTCCAAATTAGCGGCTTCCAAAGCTCCACAAGGGAAAAACCTTCTTCAGAGACACTCTCAGAGAAATGTCGCGCCAGTATAATTACCAGGGATATCTTGACCAATTCTGACGGTTGAAACGAAACCGGACCCAGGATAAGCCAGCGCTGGGATCCCGAGACCTCTTTCCCCACGAACAGGACAGCAACCAATAGCCCTATTGAGAACCAGTAAATGGGCAATGCCAGCCGGTTCAGCCACCTGTAGCTGAACAGAGCCAATAGAATCATTATACCGGTACCGATTGCAAGCCAATAAGACTGCTTCAAGTGGACAAGTCCTTTCACCCCCACCATGTCCGCATTGGCAGTCGCCGCGCTGTAAAGCGTAAGTATACCAATGCCTCCAAGCACCAGGGTGAGACTTAACAAGACCCAATCAAAATGTTCTAGCAATCTTCGATCAATCATGATAAGTGAGCTAAAGTGCCTAAAGTGAGCTAAAGTGCCTAAAATCTAAACAGATAATTTCAAACCTGTCCTGCTTCTGTCCTGATTGGCTTCTAAGTGATTTAAACGTTCCGGAACTTGTACAGCTTATTGAAATTATAGATCTTTCGGTGGCTCTTGATTTATGCCGTGCACTGAGTGAGCTAAAGTGCCTAAAATGATCTGAGGGATGGACTGGAGTCATTAAAGCTTTTTTCATCCTTAACTTTAGCTCACTTTAGGCACTTTAGGCATTTTAGGCACTTTAGGCACTTTAGTTCACTTTCAAATACGTCTTGATCATCTCCCTTGCAATAGGCCCTGCTGCTGTTGAGCCATGACCACCGTGTTCTATCAGCACAGCCACGGCTACTCTGGGTTGTTCAGCCGGCGCAAAGGCAATAAACCAGGCATGGTCTCTGAAATGAAGATGTTTGCTCTCGACGGGATTTTCCTTGTTATCTTCCTTCATCCCGACGACTTGGGCCGTCCCGGTCTTGCCGGCCACGTCGATACCAGGAATACGTGCAATCCATCCCGTCCCTGTTGGCTTGTTGACTGCATCCATCAAGCTTCTTTTTACGATCTGAAGCGTCTTGTCCGAGACAGAGAGCCTTCCTAATGGCACTGGCACCTCTTTCTTTACAAGCGAGCCATCTGAGGACTCAATCCGCCTGACAACTAACGGTTTGTATCGTATTCCCCCATTTGCAACTGCAGATATCAGGCTGAGCATCTGGATAGGTGTAACCAGGTCGAACCCCTGACCGATCGCTACAGAAAGTGTCTCTCCGCCCTGCCAGGGCACCCCCATCCGGCCGAGCTTCCACCATGACGTGGGTACCAGCCCTTTTGCTTCTTTGTCAAGATCGACCCCCGTGGGCAACCCCAGGCCGCAGGCCTTAGCATATCCGGCCAACCGATCTACGCCCAGTTTTTCACCCACCTGATAGAAAAAGACGTCACACGATTCGACCAACGCATCTGTAATCTTCATGAATCCGTGTCCGCCGCGCTTCCAGCACCGAAAGGTGCGATCGCCATACCTGTAGTACCCCGGACAGAAGACCCGTGTGTGCTCAGTGATCACCCCTTCCTCCAACCCGGCTATAGCCGTTACAATCTTGTAGGTTGACGCCGGGGGATACTGGCCCTGAATGGCCTTGTTCTCCATCGGGCGGAACCGATTGGAAGCGAGGTCGTTCCACGACTCGTATGTCATGCCTTCCACAAAGACATTGGGGTCAAAGGCAGGACTACTCGCCATCGCCAGGATATGCCCGTTGGAAGGGTCCATAGCCACGGCAGCTCCCACCTTTCCGGAAAGTAATGCTTCAGCCTTGCGCTGAAGCCGAATATCCAATGTCAGATAGATATTGTTCCCCGGTGTCGCCTCCTCGGTCTTAAGGACCCTTGTAAGCTGGCCAAGGGCGTTGACCTCGATCCGCTGTTCCCCTCGCCTTCCGTGAAAATAGGGCTCATATGCCTTTTCCACCCCAAATCTTCCAATGAAATCTCTAATCCTGTTGTCAGGAAAGCACCCGCTCTTCAATTCCTCCCTACTGATCTCGCCCAGGTATCCGACCAGATGTGAGGCTCGTTTCCCTTCCAAATAATGACGCGTCGGCTCCACTGTTATCACAATCCCGGGCAGATCAAGCTTGTAAGCTTCTATGATCGCCACGACATCACGGCTAACATCGCGCCTCAAGAGAACAGGCTTAAATGAACGCACCCCCCTAACTTCAGCGAGTCTTGCAAAAAGGGGCTCAGGTGCAATATCTAAGAGCTCTGCCAGCTTGTGGACAACACCCTTGGGATTCTTGGCCTCCCTCGGAACAATAGAGATGTTGAAACAGGGGCGGTTCTCCACCAGCAGCACGCCATCGCGATCAAAGATGAGACCCCGCGCCGGCGGTATGCCCTGGAGTCTGACGCAGTTGTTTTGGGACTGTCGTCTAAATTCGGGCCCCTCTACGACCTGCAGATAATACAGGCGTACCAAAAGAATTAGAAAAGCTGCGAGAACGCATATCAGTGCTCCGGAAACCCTTTGCCTGTACCAATCGCTATCGACTGTATGCAGGTAGCTATCCATCACCTGATTGCAAAATTCCCTGTTTCCCTTTGAGCACCTGATGAGCGGTTCTGGAGTCGGGTGTGAAGCCTTCCCAAAAGCATAAGAATACCAGGGCCGGTGAGTGCGGCAAAGATGGTCTGCAACAAAACAGGGGCCGTCTGAGCAGACAGCAATTGAGCCCCCTTCCAGGGGGCTGCTGCTGAAATGCAAAACACAAGGTGCTGTCCGAGTACGCAGGCACCGATCAAGACGGACTGAAATATCGTGTCACCCACATGGAAGTACTTGGACAGATTTTTTACTGATACAAATATCCAGAAATAGATAGTAAGGTAGAGGCCAAATATTCCGCCAGAAAGCAGATCCATGATAATGCCAAGAATTACAATGACCAGGACACCTTTCCTGTTAGGAGCATTGAGGCTTAAGAAAACAACAAGAGGAATTAACAGATCGTAGAAAACACCGTGGAATAAGGGGAGTCTTAAGATCGTAGTCTGTGCGACAATGGTCAACAATCCGAGTATGAGATACAAGCAGAAAACCTTCATCATTCCAGGATAACCAGCACCTCTTCTAGTCTTGTGAAATCGACGAATGGCCGAACCTTCACTTCTTGAAAAAGCCCTGACGAGGGCCTGGAAATTTCTGAGATTGTCCCCACCCGCAGACCCTTGGGGAAAAGACCATCCAGTCCTGACGATATTACCGTGTCTTCAATCTTGATATTTGCCTTTCTCACAACGTATTTGAAGCGGCAACTCTCACTGGTCTCCCCTTCAAGAACACCCCGGGACCGGGTTCGCTGAACAAGTGCATCTATGGCACTACTACGGTCGATGATCAACAGGACCTTGGCGTACCGGCCAGACGCCCCAATGATACGACCCACGATTCCCCCCGAGGCTATCACAGCCATTCCCCTGGAAACTCCATCTCCGGTTCCCCTGTTGATAAAAACGGTCTTAAACCAACCAGAGGGGTCCAGCCCTACAACTTTTGCAGAGAGCATGCGGTGGGGAACCTCGGACTTCATCTCCAGTAGCTTCCGAAGACGTTGGGAGGCTAACTCAGATTCCAGGTACCGGCTCTTTTCGATCTGGGCCTTGGCAAGCATCCCCTTAAGCCGATCGCACTCCTCACGGACTGCGACCAAATAAAAATAATGATGCCACATACGCCCACAAAAATGCATAGTGCGAGTTACACCTTCCTGGAAGGGCACTATACCCGCCATTACCACTCTGTCAACTATTGTGTATCGATGAGGATGCTTGGCGCTAATAGAAAGGAGGATAATATTGATCAGGGCAAAAAGGATCACGCAGAGAATCCTTGCCAACCTTTTTGAAAACATGTCTCATGTGTGTAGCGGAAAAGGTTTTCTTGTTGAGGTGCCATCATGACATAATGGCAAGGGAGATTTTCCGTTACTGGATCATAACCTCTCTCAAGATAGAAATATTCTCCAGGGCCTTGCCTGACCCCAGGGCAACCGTGGAAAGCGGATCCTCGGTCACCGTAATGGGTAAATGGGTCTCTTCTCGGAGCAATCTGTCCATGTTTTTGAGGAGGGCACCGCCTCCGGTCATGACTATCCCCCTGTCGACGATGTCCGCTGCCAATTCGGGCGGGGTCTGTTCCAGGGCTATTTTGACAGTCTCAACAATAGAATCGATCTGTTCGGCAATCGCGACGCGTATCTCTTCCGAATCTATGGCGAGAATTTTTGGGATACCCGATACCAGGTCCCTACCTTTCACTTCAATGGTCTCTATGTTTTCGGGATCAGGATAAGCATTACCAATAGTGGTTTTAATCAGTTCTGCTGTTCTTTCTCCAATCAAAAGGTTATACTTTCGTTTAATATATTGGACGATGGAATCGTCCATCTTATCCCCGCCAACCCGAATCGAGCGGCTGTAAACGATACCCGCAAGGGATATAACGGCCACCTCGGTAGTGCCACCACCAATATCAACGACCATATTGCAAGTGGGCTCCGTAATCGGAAGACCCGCGCCTATTGCCGCAGCCATGGGCTCCTCAATCAGAAATACCTCCCGGGCGCCTGCTGATTGAGCCGATTCCGTCACAGCACGCTTCTCGACTTGGGTAATCCCTGACGGGACGGCAATGATGATCCTGGGCCGTATGAGGCTTCTGCGGTTGTGCACCTGACGGATAAAGTATCGCAACATCGCCTCAGCCACCTCAAAATCCGCGATAACACCATCTTTCATGGGACGGATGGCAACAATATTGCCCGGTGTTCGTCCCAGCATCCGCTTGGCCTCTCCCCCGACCGCCAATACCTTGTTTCTATGCCTGTTGTCGGTCCGAACCGCCACGACAGATGGTTCACTGAGCACTATCCCCTTCCCCTTAACATAGACAAGGGTATTAGCAGTGCCTAAATCAATCGCTAAATCGCTAGAAATGGCCCCCAGGAGTGCGTTAAACACTTTCCAGACTCCCAATTAGAGTTCGTATCAATATTGCTGTCGGATTTACCTTCATATCGGAACCGACCACATGGATCTTTAATTATAAAAATATACTAGCACATAGAAATCGTGATTTCAAGAAAATAATATGTCCAATCGGCTCAAAAAACAATAAAAAAAATAAAAATTAGTTTAAGATTTTTGTTATACGAGAAATTAGTTGCGCTTCGCTCCGCAATTGGAATAGTGGAACCATGGAATAATGGCTTTAAGAGGATTCCCGCCTGCCAGCGCCATGTTCGCCGGGAAGCTGCAATGCCAGCACACATGACAATGGCGGGCAGGTTGGTCTTTCTATCTGGGTCATCGCGAATTAGTGGGAAAATCTTCAGCCTTTATTATGTCTTCGGCCACTTCAAACTCACTGTGGGAGCGGCATTCTTGCCGTGACAATCGCGGCTGGAAAGCCTCTCCCACGCGCAGATTATACGATTTTCCCACTAATCCGCGATGACCCTTTTATCTTTATACATCATTCCAATATTCCAATATTCCATCATTCCTTTCTTGGGATGGCAGCCAAGGTCGGGCGTAAAGCCCGACCCTACGTAGGGGCGGGGTTTATCCCCGCCCGAAAGTGCTGTAATTGCAACAAGCTGTAGAATTTCCGAGACGTTAAAATTAGTGATC
>DAOVEU010000341.1:0-3210 GCA_030668805.1 Desulfobacterales bacterium | reverse complement strand
TCACTTTAGGCACTGTGTTATTGATAAATGACCATATTTGCCAGAAGACACCCCATTCTGTTCTCCTTGCTAGTTGTCTACGCTATCGGGGCGGTCGTGATCATCACCGTGGCGGCCCTTTTCTTTCTTGGCAAAAAGGACTCTGCCTTCGAGTTCGGTGAAAAGGTTGGGGTTGTAGAAATTAAAGGGGTTATTGCTGATCCCAAGCCTACTATTTTGCAGCTTAAGAAATTCCGAAAGAATAAGGATGTCAAGGCCATTGTCCTGAGAATCGATTCACCTGGGGGTGGGGTTGGGCCGTCGCAAGAGATTTATGCAGAGGTAAAGAAGACGACCCGTCACAAAAAGGTAGTTGCCTCTATGGGGGCCATAGCAGCCTCAGGCGGGTACTATGTAAGTGCGGCAGCCGATCACATCATGGCAAATCCTGGCACAATTACGGGTAGTATTGGGGTGATTATGGAATTTGCCAATGCAGAGGAGTTGTTTAAGAAGATTGGGGTTTCGGCCATTGTTATAAAGAGTGGCGATTACAAGGATACGGGCTCCCCATTGCGCAAGATGACGCCCGAAGAGAGGAGGCTATTGGAGGACTTTGTTGGCAATGTGCACCAGCAGTTTGTGACAGCAGTGGCTGAGGGAAGAAAAATGTCTGAGGAAACGGTTCGGAGCATTGCCGACGGTCGAATATTCTCAGGGCAACAGGCGCAAAAACTCGGCTTGCTGGACAGCCTTGGTAACATGGAGGATGCAATTGCGCTTGCGGCCGAACTGGGTGGTATCAAGGGGGAGCCATCGGTGGTTTATGGTGAGAAAAAGAAGTTTTCTTTCCTTGAATTCATTTTGGGTTCCAAGCTGGCAGGGGCGCTGGATAGGATTACAGGTGCCGCGCTTCATTCCGGATACCTATATGTGCCGGGTCGGGGCGTAGACAATGGTTAAACAGGGCTTGACAAATTCTTTGGTGAAGGCATTTCCGGGCATTAGCAAGCAGGACATGTTGAGCGTTTTGGATACCCTTTTTGAAAGCATGGCGCAGGCCCTGATGCGGGGTAAGATAATTGACCTCCGAGGCGTGGGTCGCTTCAAGATAAAGGAGCGCGGACCGGCAAAGGGAAGAAACCCTAAGACCAAGACTGCCGTATACATACCCAGGCGTTGGGTGGTCCACTTTAAGCCGGCTGAGAGTCTAAGCAAACGGATCAATAAGAGTGCCTAAAGCCCGCCCTGGCGCTACGTGCTCAGATCAGTCTGCTAAGCCTATAGGATGCTATGTGCCCGGATCAGCCTATTATGACTATAATACCGGTCTGGGCCAGGGTGAGCTAAAGCCCGCCCTGGTGCGACATGTATGCAATACAATGTGGCGGTTTAATACTTCAAGATAGGGGTGTCGTCATTCTCAGCATTTCAAAACAGGTCTGGGCCAGGGTTTAAAGTGCCTAAAGTTAAGGTATGTTATCTGTTTTATAATTGTCCTTGCCGAAGGCAAGTTCCACAACTTTAGGCACTTTAGCTCACTTTAGGCACTTTAGCTCACTTTTATCCTCATTCAAAAATACTCACGTCCCCCAGTCCTACCCGGATTATCTCAGGTACATCCCTGATAAGAGAAACCACACTTGAAGGTCGTCCTGGCACTGGTCCACCGTCTATGACAATATCGATTTGAGCCCCAAGGGCATCGAAAATCGCAGATGGGTCGGGCAGGATTTCACCATCTGAAAGGGTGGCGGTTGTAGATATAATGGGGCGGCCGAGTTGTTTGACCAAGGCCAGGCAGATCGAATGTTCCGGTACGCGAATGCCGGCCGTTTTCTGTGCTGTCAGCACCATCTTTGGAACAAGCTTGGAACCTTCCAGGACAAATGTATAGGGACCAGGCAGGAGCCTTTTCATGGTCTTGTACGCATAATTGGAAACCTTTGCGTATTGACTGATGTTTTTAAGATCAGAGCAAATGAAACTGAAAGGTTTTTTCTGCCGTCGCTGTTTCAGGCGATAGATCTTACCGATGGTCTTCCTGTTCATGATGTCACAGCCTATACCATAATAGGTATCTGTGGGGTAGGCAATGGTCGCCCCGTCTTTTAGTGCCTCCGCAACTTTTATAATCAGACGGGGATGTGGATTCCGGGGATTGATGTTTATCAGCATAGCTTTCCTATGGGTGCATTAGCTGTTTGTTAATAGGGTTAGACGGGTGTAAATCAAGATTGTTGGTTATTGAGTTCAATGGCCAGGTGTCAGTGTTCAGGTTTCAGCTCTTTAAGTTTCTCAATCCTGACACCCTGGCCCAGACCGGGTTTGCTTTGCATCAGCATTATCGATTCGCTGTCGCACCAGGGCGGGCCTGACACCTGAAACCCGAAACCTGACACCTTTTCCCCAAAACTAAATACGCAGCAGACGGACACGGATTTTCTCATTGCCAACAGCCGTGATTTACACTCGGGTTAGACGAATGTTTCGGTAGATTGTAGTGTAGTACATCCTTTTCTATAGTTTCTTGACCTCTTTTTGTCAAGGCAATCGATTCCGTCCACCTGAATAAATCATTGCCAAAGGGAGGTCCATCTGGTATGCATCCGACTTCTAAAAAGAGGTTGAGGAGAAGGGCATGTCACAGTTCATCTTAGAGGAAGGTTTGACATTTGATGATATTTCACTTGTTCCTGCCTATTCGGAGGTATTGCCTCGGGATGTGGATGTACAAACGCGCCTGACCAGGGGAATTTCTCTCAACATTCCTATCATAAGTGCAGCCATGGATACGGTGACAGAGGCTCAGGTTTCCATCAGTCTGGCCAGGGAAGGTGGAATGGGCATTATTCATCGAAATATGAGCATAAAGAGTCAGGCACTGGAGGTAGACAAGGTCAAGAAGTCTGAGAGTGGCATGATTGTGGATCCATTGACTATTGATCCTGAAAGGCCCATCCATGAGGTGCTTGCACTCATGGAGAGGTATCGCATCTCAGGCGTCCCGGTCGTTAAGGGTGAGCACTTGGTTGGGATTGTGACTAACAGGGATCTTCGGTTTGAAACGAATCTGAGGAAGAAGGTCTCTGAGGTCATGACCAGGGACAACCTGGTCACTGTATCTGAGGGGATTACGCTTGAGGAGTCGAAAAAACTGCTTCACGAACACCGAATCGAAAAACTTCTGGTCGTGGACGACAAAGGTTGTTTGAAAGGACTCATTACCAT
>DAOVEU010000136.1:0-5807 GCA_030668805.1 Desulfobacterales bacterium | reverse complement strand
CTTGATTACCATGTTTTTTTCTATATTTCTGGTTATGTTTTCCCTTTATTCCCTTTTCAGGCCAAAACTTCGTATCCCCGAAAAAGACAGTATCTTAGCCATTGGAGGTTTAATCTCCGGGCTGACTTCCGGATTGATTGGCGTTGGCGGGGCAATTCGAAGCATGTTTCTTATCTCTACCTTTCTAAAGAAAGAGGCCTATATTGCTACTGCCGCAGCCATTGCCATAATGGTAGATGTATCCCGCATCAGCATGTATGTCTATCGAGGTTCCCTTTACCAGAGCCATACATTGTGGATCATACCATTAGTAGTTGTGGCTTTCATGGGAGTTTTTACCGGTAGACGACTTCTTCGTCGGCTGAACGAGGCAACGGTTAGAAAGGGGGTGTTGGTAGCCCTCTTGCTTGTAGGAATAAAGATGTTTTTTGATATAAGATAAACAACTTGTAAGCAAATTAGACCGAGCCCCCCTGCCGTTCTCACACCCCAAAAAAATCGATACAGCTACATTTATGCCGAATATTCATAACGGTTCGATTCTTGGACTGCCTGGCAGGCTCCTGATCGATTGTGCCGACCCGGGGTAGCTGCAACTCTTCCTCAGCATACAGCCCCTGAAGGTATTTATGATTGACCAGCACAAACTGACGGCGAATCAGAACCGACAGCCTTGGGTTATCAAAGCGAGGGCACTCTTGAGTCAGTTCCCTTAAAATGATCTGGTTTTCTGGAAAAATCCGTTGGTATTTCAGGTTGTTGATTTTCTAATGCATGATCCAAGAAAAAAAAGCTTGACATGTGTTGCGCACTTGTTGTAGATGATTCTCAATTACAGGCAAGCGGCGAATATATTCAAAATAACAGGCACTTCAAAAAACAAGTGATCCATAATGCCTGACAATATACTGAAGGAGGTTTTGGTCCATTTGAAAGCCGCTGCAGAGTAAATATAGAGAGGGGGGGGATGCACTATGCCAAACATTTTGATTGTAGATGACCAGCCTTGTATTCAACAACTCCTTTCGGAAGAACTGATCCGGGACGGGTACCGGGTAGCTAGTGTAGGTGATGCCAAATCGCTCAAGGAACACCTCATTTTTTCCCAACCGGATCTGGTCCTTTTGGATCTCTATCTAGACGGACCCGAGGGATTCGGGCTGTTGGAGGATATCAAAAGGCAATATCCCCATCTGCCCGTCATTATCGTGACCGCTTATGACGGCTATAGGGACGATCCCCGCCTGTCTCACGCAGACGGTTACGTGCTTAAGAATATTTGCTTTGATCAACTTAAGCAAAAGATAGCTCAGGTTCTACGCAGCAACGAGCCCTTCAGGCAACAGTGGAAGCAGAGCCACGTTGCCCGGAACTTGGCGCAGCTTATGGATATTGACAGTTACGCAAAAAAAAAGATTATTCCGCTGGGGTTGTGATCGGAAATGGGGCCCTGGGTCAAGGCGATGAATAGACTTTGACAGTCCCGGTATAAGGTTTAGAAACCCGCTTTTTATGTCGGACATCCTTGATTGAAAGAGGATGTCCGTTTTATTACGACTGAACCAAACGGAGGCAGCTATGGAGATCGAAGCTGATATTCCCAGTCCGGAAGAGGGCACAAAGTTGATTTTCAACTACAGTGGCCACAAGTTCGAGCCGGAAATCGCAAGACAGCTATGGCCGAAGATCTTGCGGCACAAGTGGTTCCTGTCCGAAAAGCTGGACCGGAACGTGGGAATCAAGGTCGCCTGTTTGGACTTTATCGAGAACGTGGAACCAATGCGTGAGGATCCGCAGGACGAAGAAAGGATTCAACTCCTCAGGGAACTGGGTGCCCAGATGGTAGACCCATCGGTCTGGGACACCATATCTGAAACTCAGCCGCCAAAACAGATCGTGAAAAAGAGAATAATCCCTCCGCTTACGAAGACTGAGCTGGCGCGCAAACACGGGGTCATACCACCGCGGACTATCATCTTTTTCGGTCCCCCGGGTACGGGCAAGACCCACTTTGTGCGGGCCATCGCTGGAGTGCTTCAGTGGTGGTATATTGAGGTTAGCCCCAGCACCTTGATGGCCGAGGGAGAAGATCGCCTGGGCGCCAACCTCAAGCGGTTAATGGAAAAGGTTCGCAACCTGGACGAAACAGTGGTGTTCATAGATGAGTTTGAGGAAATCGCAGCGAGCCGGGATCACGCGTCCCGCATTGACAAATCGATTACAAACGAGTTTCTCAAACAGGTTCCCTTGCTGAAAAGGCAAGACAGAAAAAGCCTACTGGTATGCGCGACCAATTACATCCGGCAACTGGATGCGGCACTGTTGCGGCCCGGTCGTTTCGACTGCATCATTCCGGTTGGAGGTTTGGACAATGAAGGTCGCCGAACTATTTTCGAGCATTACTTGTCCAACACCAATCGGGACGAGGTAGATGTGGACAGAATCATCTCCATGATCCCGCTCTTCACCCCTGCGGACATCGAGTACCTCTTCCAGAAGGTCAGGCAAGACACCTTTGAGAGGGAATACGTCAAAGGAGAGGATTACCGTGTCACAACGGAGACGTTCCTGGAAATGATCCCCAAAGTTCGGCCGACACTCACCGATGAAATCATCCAGGAATTCGAACAGGATTGCACTCGTTACACTCGCTATTAAGCCGCCTGATTTGAATGGATCGGCCAGATCACCCATTCCATTACTCGATGTGTGAGGCAACAGATAATAGTGCCGATCCGCCTGTCACTGCTCCGCCTGCCATTGCAAGGCACGAGCGGGCAGGCAAAGGCCCATTATTTTCTGCCGCAGGTGGATAGAATTTCCGAGCCGTCTAGTTAACACCCCCTCCCAAACCCTCCCCCTGCCCGCTCGTGCCTCGCAGTGGCAGGCGGGCTTGAAGGGGGAGGGCAGGGTGGGGATGAAAATTGGAGGTAGTCATGTCTTGTCCATCCAAGATTCTGATAGTTGATGATGAACCTCGTATGTGCAATAGCCTGAAGGTATTGTTAAGCCACCATGGCTATGAAATACATACATGCAATACTGGCAAGGAAGCCGCAGAATATCTGGCCAAGAATGGCTTCGACCTTGTCCTTCTGGATACGGTTCTGCCGGACATGGATGGCCGCCAGGTTATGGGCTATATAAAAAAGGAAAGTCCGGAAACCTTGGTCACCATTATCACCGAACATGCTTCCATAGAATCAGCTATAGAGGC
Source organism: Desulfobacterales bacterium (assembly GCA_030668805.1). Lineage (GTDB taxonomy): Bacteria > Desulfobacterota > Desulfobacteria > Desulfobacterales. Next base: position 2,590 of record DAOVEU010000136.1, on the reverse strand, counting down.
CCTGAGGAGTGGGGCCTACGATTACGTCAGAAAACCGTTTGAGGATGAGGAGCTGTTAAAGACAGTCACAAATGCCCTTGATCAAAAAAGATTGAAAAGCGAGCGCAAACGGGCGGAGGAAGAGAGAAGGAAACTTGAAGCGCAACTCCGCCAAGTTCAGAAGATGGAAGCCATTGGCACCCTGGCTGGCGGTATTGCCCACGACTTTAACAACTTGCTCATGGCTATCCAGGGAAATGTATCTTTGATACTTATGCATATGGATTCCACGCACCCGTATTATGAACGGTTAAAGAAGATTGAAGAGCAGGTTCAAAGCGGAGCCAGACTAACCTCACACCTCCTTGGATATGCTAGGAAGGGAAGGTATGAGGTCAAGCCTCTTGACCTGAACCAATTAGTGGAAGAGACCTCTGAGACTTTTGGCAGAACCAGAAAGGAGGTTACGATTCATCGAGAGCTTGCCGAAGACTTGTTTGCAATAGAGGCAGACCAAGCACAGATAGAGCAGGTCCTTTTGAATCTGTTTGTAAATGCCGCAGATGCCATGTCTGGCGGTGGGGATCTTATCTTGAAAACCATGAATACGACCCAGGAGTCTATGAAGGGCAAGCTATATGATCCAAAGCCCGGCAACTATGTCCTGTTAATGGTTACCGACACAGGCATAGGTATGGATAAAGAAACCATGGAGCGCATTTTTGATCCGTTTTTTACAACCAAGGAGATGGGCCGGGGCACCGGTCTTGGCTTGGCCTCTGCTTACGGTATCATAAAGGGCCATGGAGGGTATATTGAGGTCGATTCCAAGAAAGGGCAAGGGACGACTTTCAGTGTTTATCTGCCTGCATCTGAGAGAAGGGCCCGAAAAGCTGTCAGGCGCGGTGATCAAATGGTCAAGGAAACTGAAACAGTGCTGTTGGTGGACGATAAACAGGGAATCAGAGAAGTAGGCCAGGAATTGTTGGAGGCAATGGGCTACCGAGTACTGATAGCCAAGGACGGAAAAGAGGCCGTAGAGGTTTACAAGAAGAATCAGGATAACATAGATATCATTCTTCTTGATATCCTTATGCCCAACATGGGTGGCGGCGAAGCCCACGACATGATGAAAGAAATCAATCCAGGCATCAGGGCTTATGCTTTTGAGCGGATATGGCACAGACGGCCAGACGACTGAGATATTGAAACGCGGTTGTGATGGTTTCATACAGAAACCCTTCACTATGAGAGAGCTGTCTAGAAAAACAAGGGAGATTCTGGAATAGGAATTCGGCTATACGAAGCTACGCAAGTCTGACCCGAAACGAGTTTCTGGCCTCCATGAAATAGAGCTTATCTTCTTTTGCCAACCACCCTAAAGCCGTGCCCACTTCCAGATCGGTCAGACCCAGGGCTCTTTTCAATTCAGCACGTGATGCGTCCCTGTGCTTATCCAGGTACTGCCAGACTTTTCCCGCTTTTTCGCCAATCATCTGGATATCCAACATCATCTCTTTTTCCCTCCTTCCCCATGCCGCTTTTAGATTATAGCACCTGACCATTTCACTTGCTATACACAGCTCATAAATTTAGGCGATTCGTTTGAAAGACGGAGATCGTTCGTTTTATCCGACACGATTATCCCTGCGGGATGCTTCGCGCGACAGGATTGTGATGAAGGTGATAAAACGCAATCCACCTTGCGGCGGAAATGACGGCTTCGTTGTTCGCACTGCTCGTTTTGAGATTCTATTGGCTGGCCGTTCCCTCGAAGAGGGATTAAGGTTTTTGCCTTTCTTCCGGAAAGGCAAAAAATATCTTGATTATCCCTGGCCCAGACCCTGGCCCAGACCGGGATTATAGGCCTTAGTAGATTAATTTGAGCACGTCGCACCAGGGCGGGCCGGGTTTTCGAATGAAACAGCTTATTCCTCGGCTGTCGCGCCAGGGCAGGCCTGTAAATCCTGTCTCACCGGAAGGGGTTTGCGCAATTACTTGTGTCGTTATGTATAAACCGGCCAACGGGCTAACCGAAGGTTCAAAGTTTTCGTGCCATGGGGATGCCACATTCAGGGCATTTCATCTCGGTGCACGGGATACCCGTGACATGTTTCACTTCCTTTTTGCACCTCAGGCATATGCAAAATCCTCTGGGGCCGGCTCCAACTTCCCATCCGACTCCTCCTGCACCTGAACCCGAGTTCTCTTCGGGAAGCCTCTCTTTTCCGCATTCGAGGCACTGCTTCTCGCGCACGCCCCTGCCTCGGCCTGTGGCTCTTCCTTTACCCCGTGGGCCTGTTCCATCGCGATTCGGCATGAAAGAATCTCACTCCTTTTTCGATTCAGTTAACTCTTTTGCCTCCTCCTTTCCTACAGCTTTACCGAATTTGTAAGCTGCATAAAAGAGCAAGCCTGTGAAAATAATTCTAAGTGGAACATACACGCTCTTCACCTCCCTGATCGGGTTTATTGAGTTTATTGAGTTCTTTGGGTTTTTTTGAATTATAACACCACAACAAACCCTGGCCCAGACCTGGATTAGTAGCTTGGTAGCCTATAATACGCGGAAGCGCCAGGGCGGGCCGTGAAACATAACAAACACATTCAG
>DAOVEU010000169.1:0-5279 GCA_030668805.1 Desulfobacterales bacterium | reverse complement strand
GGTTCCCATGATGGCCAGACCTGCCTTTCCCATGGTGGTCCTGACATCGGCAAAATCAAGGTTGACCAGCCCCGGCATCATGATCAGGTCAGTGATCCCCTTTACAGCGTGGAGAAGGACTTGGTCTGCCTTCCTGAACATCTCAATCATGGTGGCGTTGCTGGATGCCAATCCACGAAGCCTGTCGTTGGGAATGGTGATGATCGTGTCCACCACTTCCTTCAGGGCTTCCAGACCGGCTTCGGCCTGCTTCATTCGCTTTTTACCCTCAAAACCGAAAGGCTTTGTCACCACTGCGACGGTGAGGGCGCCGACCTCCTTGCTCGCCTCCGCAATCACAGGTGCTGCACCTGTGCCCGTGCCCCCACCCAGACCGGCGGTAATAAAGACCATGTGGCTGTCTTCCACTACGCTTCGGATAGCGTCTATGTTTTCCATGGCAGCCTGTCGCCCGATTTCCGGATTTGCTCCGGCTCCAAGACCCTCCGTCAGTTTTTCCCCCATCTGGATCTTCACCGGTGCCCTTGACACTTCGAGGGCCTGGAGATCCGTGTTGGCCGATATGAATTTCACCCCCTGAAGCCTTGATTCAATCATGTTGTTGACAGCGTTCCCGCCTGCCCCACCTACTCCGATCACCTTGATCTTGGCCGATTTTTCGTTCTCCACAAAACTGAACATCATTGTCCCCACCTCCTGTTGGTTTTTGTATCCTTTTAAATGATATCCTTAAACCACTTCTTCATGCGTGCTGTGACACGATCAAAGATGTTGTCGTCTCGAATCCTGAATTTCCTTTTCGGGTGAGATCTGGCGCCATAGAGTACCAATCCCACGGCCGTGGCATACATTGGATTGTTCACCACGTCCACCAATCCCCCAATTCCTGCGGGTTTTCCAACCCGTGTCGGAAGGTTGAAGACCGACTCGGCAATATCCACAACGCCTTCCAGCAGGCAAGCCCCCCCGGTAACTACCACCCCCGAAGTTATTGAATCCTCCATACTGGCCCGATAAACCTCCCGGTGGGTCAGGTTGAAGATCTCTTCCACTCTTGGTTCGAGGATCTCGCCCAGTATCTGCCTTGACAGGGTCCTTGGCTTACGTCCGCCTACACCTGCAACCTCAATGGTCTCATCCTTGCCGATGCCGCCGGTGAGGCAGCTGCCGTACTTTATCTTGATTTTTTCTGCCTCAGCCATGGGTATCCTCAGACCCACAGAGATGTCATGGGTGAGATTGTTTCCCCCCAGGGCCAGCACTGAGGTGTGTTTGATGCTATTGCCCTTGAAGATCGCCAGGTCTGTGGTCCCCCCTCCAAAATCAATCAGGGCCGCACCCAGGGCCTTTTCCTCTTCGCTCAGCGCGGCTTCACTCGACGCAAGAGATTGAAGGACAATATCGCACACATCAAGCCCGGCACGGTTTGCACACTTGATAATGTTTTGCGCAGATGCCACGGCTCCGGTCACAATGTGGACCTTGGCCTCCAGGCGAACCCCTGACATACCAAGGGGGGCCTGAATCGCATCCTGCTCATCCACGATAAACTCCTGGGGCAGCACATGAATCACCTCACGGTCCATGGGAATGGCCAACGCCCTGGCTGCATCAATCACGCGCTCCATGTCCTTTTCACTGACCTCATTTCCCTTTATGGCAACGATTCCGTGGCTGTTGAAACCCTTTATATGTCCTCCGGCAATCCCCGCGTATACCGATCTGATCTCGCAGCCTGCCATCAACTCGGCTTCTTCTACGGCTCTTTGAATAGAGTCTACGGTCGATTCGATATTGACAACCACGCCCTTGCGCAGCCCAACAGATGGGTGGGTCCCGATTCCCGCAATGTCGATCCCATCACGTGTCACATCCCCCACCACTGCACAAATCTTGGTGGTCCCGATATCCAGACCTATTACCAGTTCTCCACCACCCGGCACCTTCACACCTCCTTTCGCCTGCTCGGCCTCCGGTCGCGGCCCCCTGCGACAGAGCGTGTTGCAGCCCGCCCTGCCAGGGAATGCCTGACCACCACTCGATCCGAATCGTTCAGATCGATGGACTCAATGTTCAAGAACCCTCTTTCCTTTTTCAAGTAAGAAACAATATTTCCAAGTCGGCTGTATTTTGACCCGTAGTCCCCAAAACCGACCTTGATTGCCACCGCGCTTCGGCCGGCCAGTTGTCCCCTGTCTGCCTTACCGGCAAAGGCGGGCGTGGCAGGCAGGTCGCATAGATGAAAAGAGGCATAAAGGGTCAATCCCGTCTCCCTGTCAACGTGAATACGTTCCAGGGCATGGAGTGAAATCACGTTCTGATAAAATCGGCTCAAGCGAAGCACCTCTATAACGGCCCTGAACACCCGGGAACGCGACTCATCGTTGAAATCGATATCTGATAGGGCAAGACCGGTAACCACAGGCACCCTCACCTTATCCGAAGACTCCACCGGTTTGAAGATTTCACCCTCTTCGTCCACGTAAAAGAGCCTGCCCGCAATGCCTGCCCGCTCGTGCCTTGCCAGGAGGGCGGGTCGGCTCAGGTCTACTATGGCAATAGGGATCCGTTCTTTTACCCGAATATGAATCGCGTCAGGCAACTCCCGCTCGACCTCGGCAGCGGCAATCCATGGATGGGCCATAAGCATGCAGCGAAGCGTATTCAGATTAACAGAAAGGATATTGTCATGTAGCTTCAGCCCGGCCTGTTTCAGGATCATCTCCTTTGAAAACCTCTGGTTTCCCTGAACGGTGATCGTCCGGGCCTCAAAGTAGGAACCCTGGGTCACGGCATCATAGGCCAGTATAAGGAGGAGGCTTGTCCCGACCGTGCCCCCCACGAGTAACATGATCTTGAAGCCTATGAGAAGGCGCCTTATGACTCGCTCTCTTCTTTGGGCCCGACTTTTCTTATAATAGTTTTTACGAACCTGCTTCTTGCCCAACGATTGTCACCTCCGGCTCTAAGTTAACGCCAAACCGTTCTAATACGGTCTCCTGTATCTGTCTTATCAGGTCAAGCACGTCGGAAGCCCTGGCATGCCCCTTGTTCACAATGAAATTGGCATGTTTGGTTGAAACCTCAGCTTTTCCAACCCGAAGCCCTTTCAAGCCGGCCTGGTCAATAAGCTTTCCAGCGGCCTTTTGCCCGGGTGGGTTTCTAAACACAGAGCCGGCACTGGGAAGGGAGAGCGGTTGACTCAACCTTCGCTTCTGTTGCATGCGGATGGCCTCCTTTCGGAGGGCCTCCCGATCTCCGTGTCTTAGCTCGAACTGGCCGCTCAAGATAATAGTACCTTTTTCCAGATCCAGCCCCCTGTACGAAAATCGAAGCTGGTCCCGAATCATCCTCGAGATATCTCCATATCGGTTGAGCACTCTAATCGAGCAGGTGATATCGGCCATGCATCCCCCCCAGGCCCCTGCGTTCATTCTGAGCGCCCCACCCACGGCTCCAGGGATACCCAGTGCAAAGTTAAGCCCGGCCAGCCCCTGGTCGAGGGCATATTTGCCGAGTCGGCGAACCAGGACTGCTGCTCCCGCTGTTATCATGGCGCTGCTGCCATTAATCCTGGGTGATAGGTGAATGGCCTCGAAGTCATTGGCCAACTTGAGCATGATGCCTCGCATGCCCCGGTCCCGAACCAGCAGGTTGCTTCCTGCCCCGATGATCATGATGGGGTGGCCTCTGTCCCGAGCCCACACAGCCAGATCCTTTATCTCTTGCTGGGTCTTCACGGTGATCAGGGCGTCCACAGGTCCTCCGATCCTGAAAGTCGTGTGACGCCACATCGGTTCATCAAATAAGACGTGCGCACCAAAATGCTCTGTGAGCCAGTTTTTGTCTGATTGATTCATGGTTCAGTTGTTTGCCTGTTACTCACGAAGAAACCCCTCTCCCACCTGCCAGACATTCCCTGCCCCAAGGGTCAATAGCACATCCCCTTGCCTCAAGGTTTTCTTCAAATGGGCTATGGCTGCATCCTGCCCATCATGAAAGACAACATTTTTGTGGCCGTGCACATGAATCCCCTCGCAGAGGCTTTGGCCGTCTACGTTTTCTATCGGGGCCTCGCCTGCCGGATAGATGGGGAGCACTACAAGGCTGTCTGCCTGGTAAAAGGCCCGCGTAAAATCGTCAAAGAGCGCTTCGGTCCGTGAGTACCGATGAGGCTGAAACACCACAACGATCCGGCGATCTGGCCAGCACTGGTGCACCGCCTGGAGCGTCAGTCTGATCTCAGTTGGGTGGTGTCCGTAGTCGTCAACTACGGTTACCCCACGTGCAGTCCCCTTTACCTGGAGCCTGCGCTGGACCCCTTCAATATCTTTGAGCGCACGCAGGATAGTATCAAAGGGAATCCCGAGTTCCATACCAATGGCAATGCTGGCCATGGAGTTGTACACATTGTAAATGCCGGGAAGATTCACATCTACGATACCAAGAGCTTCACCTCGGTAGCTTATACGGTATCGGCTTTTCATGCCTTCAAAGGTCACGTTTTTCGCCTGATAATCCGCCTGGGAGGTCATGCCATACGTAGTGAAGCGTTTCTCAACCTTCGGGATCAGGTCCTGAATCCCCTCATTGTCCAAACAGAGCACGGTCATGCCATAGAAGGGAACCTTGTTGATAAAATTAAGAAACACCTCTTTGATTTTTTCCAGATCCCCATAAAAGTCCAGGTGTTCGGCGTCAATGTTCGTTACCACACCAATGGTCGGGGTAAGTTTCAAGAAAGAGCCATCGCTTTCATCGGCTTCAGCTACGATAAACTCCCCTTGGCCGAGGCGGGCATTGGTTCCCAGGCTGCCGAGTTTCCCGCCGATGACTACCGTAGGGTCGAGTCCTCCGTGGTCAAGAACCGAAGCAATCATCCAGGTCGTTGTGGTTTTGCCATGGGCACCAGCAACGGCGATACTGTACTTGAGCCGCATCAGTTCTGCCAGCATCTCCGCCCTGGGGATAACCGGAACAATGGCCTCTTTGGCAGCCACGACTTCAGGGTTGTCCGCCCCCACTGCTGAGGAAATCACCACCACATCCGCCCCTTGAATCTGCTCCGGGCGATGGCCCTGAAATACGGCTCCCCCGAGTTGGACCAGGCGTCTGGTAATGTCAGTGGACCGCAGGTCTGAGCCACTTACCTCATACCCCAGATTCAGGAGAAGCTCCGCAATCCCGCTCATCCCAATCCCGCCGATCCCAACAAAATGGATGTGATACGATTTTTGATACATATGAAGTGCCTAAAGTGAGCTAAAGTGCCTAAAGTG
>DAOVEU010000197.1:0-4810 GCA_030668805.1 Desulfobacterales bacterium | reverse complement strand
TTGGACGACGTTAGCCAAATATGGAACTTTGTTTATTCTGCCACCGGGGAAAAGAATCATAACTCGGCACTGTGTGCCCTGGAAATGGCCCTGCTCGATCTGCTCGCCAGGAAGGAAAACCGAAATATCCTGGATTACCTTTCGGGGGCCCATTTCACTCATGGGGTGCGATATGGGGGTACTGTCCCTATGGCGGATCAAAAAGTGGTCGATCTGATCTGTCAGATGTTGAAAAGATTCGATATCAGGAATGCACGTCTGAAAATGGGAAGGGACCTGGAGCAAAATCGACAGGCACTTAAGGCCCTTCGCCAGGTCATGGACCAGGGGTGCGACCTGAGAGTAGACGTAAACGGCGCTTGGGACCTAAACATGGCCAAACAGCACCTGCCCTTACTCGAATCTTATGAAGTAAGCGTCCTGGAACAACCCCTGATGCCCGAGGACCCCAATTGGAAAGAACTATCGGATATTCTAAGAACCAGAGACGTCAAGCTCATGGCTGATGAGTCTGTTTGTTCCATGGAAGATCTGGAAAAGGCAATTAGAGAAGGCCACTTCGATGCGATTCATGTACGGCTCTCCAAGTGTGGTGGATTTTTAAACTCCCTGAAAATGATAGAGCGGATTAGGGCTGCAGAACTCAATTATCAGGTGGGATGTCAACTGGGAGAGTCAGGCATCCTTTCTGCAGCCGGTAGGGCACTGTGCGCTATAAGCTCTGATGCCCTTTACTGCGATGGATCTTATGACGCCTTTTTGTTAAGAGAAAACCTCACCACCGAGCACGTTACGTTCAACCACGGGGGCAAAGCAGCTCCTCTAAAGGGGCCGGGCCTAGGAATTACGGTAAACCGGGAAAAGCTTAAGCAATTCAGTGACTTCTTGGTTACCGTTCAAAGGCCCTGATTCGGCCATAATGAACTTGTCGCGAATCAAGAGGTGGTACACACTGTCTGAGGTGGGCAGGATCGATTCCTTCTGAAAGGCGGAAGCTACCGTGCTTGAGGTCCAGTTATTGGGATACCTTTCGAATCATTAATGCTTAGAGCCGTAAATCCCGTGTGCTTCTTTGACCTGACATCCATTTCTTATATTTTTCATTTAGCCTGGGCACTAATTCCCTGAAAGTTGAAAGGCTTTCTCGTTTTACACTAAATATCTCCCTATTGTCACCAGTGAAACATGTGTCAGAAATCATATCATCTCTTAAAGCATGGGGAGGGAGCCTAAAGAAAGGCATCATATTCAAGAGAGCTTTCTGTATTTTTGACGTGTTATTGGAAAGGTTAAAGATCTCTCTCATACAAGCGACGACGGTTTCAAAGTCCAAATCTTTAGACGGCTGCCTGACAACATTCTGCCCAAAAACACCGTCATCATCAAAAACAACATCCGGTGAGGACAAGGCAAGGTTGTAAATCTTGGTTTTTGGGTAGACCCTGCATTCTCCAATTTTAAAGATATGCCCCCCGGGTCCACTGTTTTTTGATAACTCTTTGGCAAAAAGAAGGCTCTTTTCAAGGTCTTTCTCTGTATCGCCCGGGTACCCGGCAATCATAAAAATCATTATGGGAATTTGATTTTTTACCGCTTCTTTAAATATGGCCATGGTATTGGAGATATATTCTTTATAGTGAGCTCTATCCCTAACCTTGTTCATCCGCCTCAATGTATCATAACTGGCCGATTCAAACCCAAGGGCAAAAATGCCACATAGATCCGCAATTTGAGAGATTATGGACGGATCCAGGAGATCACAGCGCGTTTCAAAATTGACCTTCATGCCTAATGATCGAAGTAATGGAAATAAATCAAAGGATTTGAAGAGTGCATCACTAATCAAAAGAGTGTGGGTATTACTTTGTAACAGCAAATTCATCAGGTCTTTGCGGACAATGTCTGGAGGAACCTCCTTTCTAATCGGTCGTATAAATTGTTCCATGCAAAAATTACATTTATAGGGGCATCCACGGCTAAAGGCATAGGGAAGAATATCATATGCCCCCGGATATCTTAATAATTTTAGATTAAGTAGAGCCTTTTTCTTAAGATCAAATCGCGTGCCCTTTTTGGTTAAATGGACTTGACCCTCTTTTTTCCATGCCAGATTCGGGATATCCTCGTTTATCGGGCTCTTACCCCGGTCCAAAGATTCGACTATCTTGAGAGTAGATACTTCACCTTCACCGATCACTATCACGTCTACCGCTGAAGTCCTGGAAAATATCTCCTCGTAGTAAATAGTTGGGAAATACCCCCCCAAAAAGATAAAGATATCAGCATTGTATTCCTTGATAAGTTCACACAAACGGATCAGCTCTTCCGCCTGTGCAATAGCCGTACACGAGATGCCAATACCCCTTGGTTCTATTTCGGACAAGTCTTGAAGTAGTTCTCGGTATATTTGTTTTTTTCCTTCCTGGGTGAGAGCTAGCCCGTAATCCACAGGCATAGAAATAACCCCAATTTCTACTTCCGGCATGTTAGATTCAACAAAGCTTGCTATCTCCATGATGGGCAATGGGTAGGCGGGGACATACATTCCTATGTTTTTGGAAATCGGTTCAATGAATAGGATCAAAACAACCTCCTGACAAATCAAATACTCGATGTCTGTAAGTAGTGCCCATCCAGAAACTCCCCAAACTCCCCCTCCGTGTCTCCACGACCAATGGGCCAGCCGCAACCCTGGTCATTACCTTCGTCCCACCATCATGAGCGATTCTTTCCCTTGAGCGCCATGGCAAGCTTGGCTTTGAGTTCTGCCAGGTCAAAAGACTTGACCACATAGTGGTCGGCGGCGATCGACTTGACATCCTCTTTATAGGAATTGTAGGCCGTGTTCAAAATAATCAGAAGATCCTGATAGGCATTGCGTATTTCCTGCAACAGGTCCAGCCCATTGCAGTCATCCATACGGATATCCAAAACCACAGCAGAGGGCCGCGCAGAGATGATCAGTTCCAACACGTCCTTACATTTGCCAGTTGTGATGACTTCGTAGCCCTCTTCTTTCAGCTCTTCCGAGCAAAGGGTCCTGATGCTTTCTTCGTCATCGACGAACAGTATCTTAGCCATAACGCCCCCCTTAGAAACCTTGGAGTACTGGAGTACTGGAGTATTGGCTAGGAACAGCGGAAGGAATCCCATGTCTTTACCCATTACTCCAATACTCCATCACTCCAATACTCCAATTCTAAGTCCTCGCCAGAAGTACCCCCTCTATAAAGGGATCTAGGTTTCCATCCAGAACATCGTTGACATTTCCTATCCCAAGATCGATTCGATGGTCTTTGACCATCTGATAGGGCTGCAGGGTATAGGACCTGATCTGACTTCCCCAGGCGATCTCTTCCTTCTTTTCATAGAGCGCTTGCTTTTCATCGGCCCTTTTCCTTTGTTCGTGTTCATACAGTCGTGACTTCAAGACCTTCATAGCAATTGCCTTGTTTCGGTACTGTGAAGACTCCTGCTGACACTGTACCACGATCCCTGTTGGCAAATGGGTCAGGCGGATAGCAGAACTGGTTTTGTTGACGTGCTGACCGCCTGCACCGCCGGAACGGAAGACGTCGATCCGCAGATCTTTTTCGTCAATCTTTATGACAACCTCCTCGTTGACTTCCGGAGACACAGAGACCGAGGCAAAGGAGGTGTGTCTACGATTACTGGCATCGAATGGGGATATGCGCACAAGGCGATGGATACCGGTCTCGCTCTTCAAATAACCGTAAGCATAAGGACCACTGGCAATAAAAGTGACGCTCTTGATGCCAGCTTCTTCACCGGGCTGGAAATCGACAACGGAGGTCTTGTAATTCTTTCGTTCAGCCCAGCGCAGGTACATACGGAAGAGCATCTCGACCCAGTCTTGGGCTTCAGTTCCCCCTGCGCCAGCATTAATTGAGAGAATCGCATTCCTGGCATCGTCTTTGCCACTTAGCACCCGTGTCAGAGCCATTTGATGAATGGCATCTTGCAGCCTCTGAAGTGTTTCAGCGACCTCCTGGATGGTGGCCTCATCATCCTCTTCTATGGCAAGGCCTAAAAAGATCTCAGCGTCTTCCAGCTCATGGTGGAGCTTTTGCCAGGAATTGATTGTATCGGAAAGAGTCGTTCTTTCTCTCAGGATCTCTTTGGTTTTCTCAGGAGCATCCCAAAAGCCGTTCTTAGATATGATCCCTTCGATTTCGTTGAGCCGTTTCTGTTTTCCATCTAAGTCAAAGATAACCCCTGAATTGTTCCAGTCTATTGCGAACAGATTCGATTTTGCTTTTTAATTCAAGTGACATGGTAGTACCTCCTTAGTCAGTGGTCAGTGGTCAGTGGTCAGTGGTCAGTGGTCAGAACTTAACCCGGAAAATCCCAGAGTCGAAATCCGATCAACGATCCACGTAACGAGCTGCGCAACCACATCCCTTTCACGAATGTCGGTAGAAAAAGATTCCTGTACCATCAACTTAGAATCTATCGTTTACTCCGAACAGAGATCACACACAAAATCACAGTAATAAAAACACATCCTATGGCAAAAACATCGCCGTGGCGAGCATAGAAGCTCTTGTAATTCATCATCGGGAGTGAACGGGTTCGAATCGCCTCTTCAAACAGGGGCGTTTCATCCAGGAGCCTGCCTACAGGATCGACAAAGGCGCTAATACCGGTATGGGCCGCTCTGGCTACGGCCAGGTGGTTTTCAACTGCCCTAAATACCACCAGAGAAAGATGCTGGTTAGGCGCGCTTGACCTCCCAAACCAGGCATGGTTTGTGATGTTGATCAACAGTTGAGCGCCGTTTTGGTCCATT
>DAOVEU010000082.1:0-7117 GCA_030668805.1 Desulfobacterales bacterium | reverse complement strand
TCCCGGGTGGGTTCGATTCCCATGCACTTCCGCCAACTCTTTTCAAGCATCACACCTTCTAAATCCTCTAAAACAAAGCCTCAATGAGAAGCTCTTAATTCAAACGTCTCGGAATTTCTTCAACCTATTGAAATTCCAGCGACTTTAGTCGAGTGGTCGAGTGGAAAAATGGTCAAGTGGTTAACGACTCGACTACTCAACGACTCGACTACTCGACCAATTGGGGCGCAGCCCCTAAGTTCTAGGTATTCCTTTTCTGCGAAAGGAGACTATAGGATACAAGGTGCTTGTATGTCAATTTTCCATTTTGGATTGGGTCCCGGTGAAGTAGGCTTCGCCCGGAGGAATAAGCGACACATTCCACCCCGGTACGATCCCGCCTCGGAGGGACCTACCGGATTTGTTTCCACAATATCCTTCTGAGTCACTTCCTTATTCAAGAGATGATTGATACTTCACGAATCTGGATTACCGGGTGTTTCTGTAAAGGCTTGATGAGCTTCTTCCTGGAATAGGTGTGCGCTGTGAGCGTATCGGGGTGAGAAGTGGAACAGCGTAAATTGCTTGACGTCTGCTTTTCTGGCGAGGGTGCCTGCTTGTTTTGCGGTCAGGTGATATTTGTTGCGTGCGATTTCCAGTTCTGCGTCAAGAAATGCAGCCTCGATGAAAAGGTGGTCGGCATTCCGGGCAAAATCAATGATCTTTTCGGCGTTTTCAGGGCTAAAGAGAACGTCAACAATATAGGTAATCTTCTGTCCCGGTGAAATACAAGCGATTTGGTTTGCAAGGTCACCGAGACGGAAGGTGAGTTTGCGCTCCTTTCCGTCCTCTTTCCAGACTACCTGAAAATCCTCTTCCGGGTCATGCTCTTCATATAATGCCTCCTTGAACCGTCTCAGCCATGGGCCCACCGGTATCTTGAGCCTCTTCAGGCTGTCCTTCATGATATTAACATGAAACCGTTCCTTGAGGGTAAAGCCCAGGCAAGGGATCTTATGATCCAGGTGGATGGCATGGACTGAAAAGGCCGGTTCTGCGAGGAGAGTACCGTCAAAAGGGGCCTCCTCTGGTGCCCGGTTTGACTTAAACCCCTTCTTGCAGTCATAGATCCGGCTTATGGTATAAGTCGGATGCACCTCAGTAGCCCTCAGGAAAAAACCATGGCTGTAGTTTTCAACCAGGTTCCAGGTGTAGCTTGCCAGCTTCCCCTCAATATTTTGAAGAAAGTTGGGCGGGCCAAAGACGTGGAAGGCTTTTTGTCGTCCCAGGAAAATGCGCAGCAGGGCATCAAAACCTGCAAAATGGTCCATGTGGGTATGGGTTACGAATCCATGGGTAAGTTTCAAGATTTCTTTTGCGGACAGGCGGTGCAGGTCTCCCATGTCAAAGAGGAGGGCGCGCTTTTCAAAGAAAAATGGTACGAAGAGGGCAGGGTCCTCAAAAGGGCCGTTAACCAGCCTGGGATGAAAGGAGGGCCTCATCGGAGGATGAATCTGGCAATCTGGCCGTTAATGCAGTCATAGATCTCTTCATCAGAACCATAAATGTCTTCAACGCTTCTGTGGTTGATCAACTGTTCTACGACGAATGCTGTTAGATAGAGACTTACGAGGTGCGGCCGTGGAACAAGGTTTCTGAATGGGGCAATTTGGTAATCAATATCAAATTCATCTGAACGGGTCAGTTTTTCAAGTGAGGCTGCGATCTGGTTCTGAATATCCGTTTTACTGGTCGTTTGGATCAGTTTTTCCTCTATGAGCTTCATGGCCAGGGCATTGCTAAGGGGCTCCAAGACATTTTTCACTTGTTGGATAGCGAGCTGGCGGGCCCGTTCCTTAGAAGTTTCAATCCTCGAGAGGATCCTTGACTCGCCTCTGCCTGGATGAAATACTTTTGCCATTGCAAGTGGCCTTCAAACCGGTGGTTTTTTGGAAATTACCTGATATGATTCGGATGATAACTGTATGAAGACTACGACAGGTCTTATTAAATTACAACAGAAAAATGCACCCTTCAGGCTCAAAAAAGTCGGCAACCAAATTGGCTCGTTGCAAACAGAGGAGCTTTGTGCCTAACCCGGATAAACCGGAAATCCGACACGAAGTGTAATGTTTTCAAGCCGTCAGGCGCAACCTTGTGCTAACCACGAAATTCGAAATTCGTACTGTTTTCAAGGCGTAAGCCGCAAACAAATCCGAATATTGAATGCTCAAATGTTCAAAACAGTGGGAGCGGTCTCAAGCGCGATTGAAAATGTCAGAGTGCCTTATCGTTTCCTGATTTTGAATTTTTGCCTGCCCCGTCAAATGCGCAGCATATTGCACTGGGGTCATTTGATATTGTTTCGTATTTGCGGCTGACGCCTTGAGAACAGTACGATATTCGTATTTGCGGCTTACGCCTTGAGAACAGTACGAATTTATTTTCTGCCAGAAAAAATACGAACTTTACAACTAACGGACTAAACAGTATAAGAATTGGGATATAAAACAATGTATCATCAAGGAGGGTATGACTATGGAACAGAAATCGTACTTTTTTGTTGTCCTTAGCACCTTGATTGCGATCTGCCTTCCCCTCACAGCCGTGGCCGTAGCCCAGCAGGCTCCCGATTTGGAGATAGCAACGGCTACCATCTGCCGAGAGGTGGTTGATCGGGAGCCTGTGGATCCGGGGACCAGTTTCGAGCCCTCGGTGGGCAAGCTTTACTGTTTTACCCACGTTACGGGCGCACAGGGTGCGACCGAAATCTACCACGTCTGGTACTTTGCTGAAAGCGAGAGGGCAGTGGTAACATTGCAGGTCAAGACTGCCAGTTGGCGCACCTACAGCTCAAAGATCATTCAACCCCATGAGATCGGCGACTGGCGTGTGGACATCCTCGGCCTGGAGGGTGATGTGCTGAAGGTAGTCCATTTCGAGATCAAGCCACAAGGAGAAGTCGCGCCACCAGCAGAATAGTTTAGCATTCGTGGTAAACTGTTACACGTTTTCCACTATCCTGTCAGATCATGCTGCAACGAAATCTCTGATCACGAGTTGTATGTTTTTTCTGTCTCGCCACCGATTCCAGCGAACATGGCAGGCAATACGGTGGAATCGTTTGGGGGGTGCCTTGCAGTCCGCCGCAGGTGGATTGAACAAGATTGCATCAAACGGTCTCGTTTGGTCCGCCTTCGGCGGATTTGAGGGACGCAATCGCATCTGCAAATGATGGGCCCCAACCACCCGGGCGGAAAGGACATCCATGTCTGAAAGCATAAAAAGAGGCTCTGGATTTCCTGTTCCGAAAGGGGCAAGTGCTTCCAGCTCATCAGCCAGTTCACCAGAGACATTAGATCCGGAGATTTCGCCGTCGATAACCAGTTTAGGCACGAAATCCTCAGGCGTTGTTTTCTGGCAGACGATTCTTTCAAAATCTCTGCGGAAAGCCGGGATGTTTTCGGCTCTCAACGTGACGCCTGCTGCCGCCTTGTGGCCGCCGAATTTTTCCAGGTACTCGGCACAGCCCTTCATGCCTTCATACAAATCAAATCCATCCGGACTTCGGGCCGAGCCTTTGCCTATACCGTCTGTAACCGAGATAACAACAACGGGTCGACAGTATCGGTCAACCAGCCTGGATGCCACGATTCCGATCACGCCCTGGTGCCATCCCTGCTGGTCTAAGACCAGCGCTCTTTGTTTCAGTAGCTCAGGGTTGTTTTCAAGGCGCTGGACGATCTCTGACAGGATGTAGTTTTCAATTTTCTGCCTTCTCGTGTTTTCATGGTTAAGCTCCTTTGCAATGGCTTGTGCTGTCTGCACATTTGACGTCATCAGGAGCCTCAGAGCAATTGAGCCGTCGCGGAGTCTTCCGGCTGCATTCACCCGGGGGCCGAGCTTAAAAGCGAGGTCCCGGGTATCGAGGGGGCGGTTCGGTATGTTGCATACATCCAACAGGGCCTTAACACCAGGACGTACATTAGAAGCGAGTACTTCAAGTCCGGCCTTCACATAGATGCGGTTTTCTTCCACAAGCGGGACCATGTCTGCTACTGTGCCAAGGGCTACCAGATCGCAGGCAGCCTTTAGGTTTGGTTCCAGTCCGCCTCTGGCGGACCAAAAACCCTCATCCCGGAGCCTCTTGCGTAGCGCCATGATCAGGTTGAAGGCCACACCCACCCCGGCGAGCCACGAAAAGCCTGAGGGACAATCAGGCTGTTTAGGGTTCAAAATGGCAAAGGCATCTGGCATCAGGGGAGGGGTTTCATGATGATCAGTTATGATCACGTCGATCCCGGCACGACGGGCCGCACTGACCGCATCAAAGCTGCTAATGCCGCAATCCACGGTTATGATAAGGCAAATACCATCGGGGATAGCGCGCTTTTCAACATAATCCCTGGTCAACCCGTAACCTTCGGTCAGGCGATTCGGGATGTGGTAATGCACATCAGCATCCAGATAGACCAGAAACTCTAAGAGAATCGCAGTGGCTGTGATGCCATCCATATCATAGTCCCCAAAGATGAGCACTTTTTCACCGCGACGAACAGCGAGCAGGATACGCTCAACCGCACGGTCCACATCTTTCATCACAAGAGGGGATCGAATGTGGGCAAGTGAAGGCTTGAGAAAGGCTGCCGCCTGGTCCGGGTCGCAAATGCCGCGGTTTACGAGTGCAGTGGCGACCGCTTGTTGACAGCCCAGGCTGTCAGCAAGCGTAGAAACCTGTTCAGGATCAGGTGAAAGGATGTGCCACTTCTTTTGCATGAGAGATATGAATTCCCTTTTTTGAGTTCCGCTTATAGCGGCACGTTATATAAAATCACAAAGCGATTTTATAGCCCAAAGAGGACATTTGTACAATACCGATTTTTTCATTGAAAAGATGGGGGGATTGGTGTTAATTTACAGAAAGGGTCGTGGATTATTCCAACCTCTCACAGAGTTCGCAGAGACCCAGATCAGACAAATTCTTTATCTCTGAGACCTCTGCGGGCTCAAGCGACCGAAGGGAGTGGGCGAGAGAACCCGTTAACATGCCCAAAACCACAGTTAAAAGATACTATCGCATAGATCGAGGGCAGATTCATTTCTTGAAGTTTATTCTGGAAGGATACGACGGGATTGCTGTACTCAGTGCCCTGGATCCACAGAAAGGATTGGTCGTGCTGCACATCGGACCCGGCTGCCAAAACGTGGTAGATATGATCATTCAAGATCTTCAAGGGCATATCAGAATTGAACCTACCCAACAAACTCGTTTATGAAACAAAAGCGTGTCCACATAGTCACCATGGGCTGCCAGATGAACATCTATGATTCCGAACAGATGTTGAGACTTCTGGCTCCATTGAACTACAGGTCCACTTCAGAGCTGGAAAAGGCCGATCTTATCCTGTTAAATACATGTTCGATCCGTGAAAAGGCCGAGCACAAGGTTTATAGCTTCCTGGGGCGTCTTGTCAGGGTGAAACAGCGGAGGCCGGACATCATTATTGGTGTAGGCGGATGTGTGGCCCAACAAGAGGGGTATCGTCTTGTGGAGCGGGCACCGCATGTTGACATAGTTTTTGGAACCTTTGCCCTTGGGCGGCTCCCCTCCCTTGTACGACAGGTCCAGGATCAAAAAAAACAGGTTGTGGACATCAGTCCAAGAGAGACGTCAGAACCTCTGTATGTTAAAGGACCAGTCTTCAAGGCCGAGCGTGCCACGGCCTTTGTGACCATCATGGAGGGTTGCGACAATTTCTGTACCTACTGCGTGGTACCATACGTGAGAGGACGTGAAGTTAGCCGGAAACCTGAAGAAATACTTGAGGAAATTCGGCTTTTAGTGGAAAATGGTATCCGTGAGGTCACACTCATAGGCCAAAACGTAAATGCATATGGACAAAAGAACGGCCATGGATGTGATTTTCCGTCGCTTCTTGAACATGTTAACGACATCGAAGGATTACGCCGCATACGTTTTACGACCTCGCATCCCAAGGACATGTCGGATCGGTTGATTGATGCCTTTTGCAGGCTGGACAAACTTGCCCCTCATATCCACCTGCCGGTTCAGTCCGGCTCAGATCGCGTGCTGAGGCGCATGAATAGAGGATACGCAAGGGACTTCTATCTCAAGAAGGTTGAAAAATTATGCAACGTCCGGCCTGGTATTGCAATAACCTCTGATATCATTATCGGCTTTCCTGGCGAGGAGAGGGTTGACTTTGAAGCCACCGTGGATCTTGTCCGGCAGGTAGGATTTGACAGCCTGTTTTTATTCAAGTATTCTGATCGTCCAGGTGTTCCGGCTGCCAGGTTTTCCAACAAGGTCCCGGAAGCCATAAAGGGTGAGCGCTTCAGCACCCTGTTGGAGGTTCAAAGGGAGTTCACCCTGAAGAAGAATAAGGCCCTGGTGGGGACGACTCAGGAGGTCCTGGTGGAAGGCCCTAGCAAGAAATCGGTTGATCAGTTGACAGGGCGCACCCCCTGCAACAGGATCGTCAACTTTACGGATGGTGCGGATTCCATGGCACATGTCGGCCAGATCTTGCCGGTAAGGATTGTGGAAGCGTTTTCACATTCCTTGCTCGGGGACCCTGGCGGCAAGGGCCATGGAGAATACTCTGGCGAAAATGGAGGCATATCCCATGCTGCACGAAATGAAAGTTTCGGGTTTGACTATTGATCCGGCGTCAAACACCCCTATAGTCATATTGAAATCTGTTCAGGGAGATCACGCAGTTCCAATTTGGATCGGTATCCTGGAGGCGACGGCCATTGCCACAGAGCTTGAGAATGTTCGCTTCGCTCGCCCCATGACCCATGACCTGTTCAAGAATTTCATTGATAAGCTAGAGATAAAGATCTCTAAGGTGGAGGTGTGCGATTTGAAGGATAACACATTCTTTGCCCAGATCTACTTCTCTCTTGATGACCACTCATACAATATAGATGCCCGTCCCAGCGATGCCATTGCCATAGCCCTCAGGGCCGGTTGTCCCATATTCGTTGATGACATTGTAATACAGAAATCAAAGCAACTGGATGAAGAACCTGAAGCATGGGACAAGAGTGAGGAGGGTATGAAATGGAAGGAGTACTTAGAGAAGCTTTCACCCGACGATTTTGGCAAATACAA
>DAOVEU010000291.1:0-3636 GCA_030668805.1 Desulfobacterales bacterium | reverse complement strand
GTTGATGAGAATGAACATGACGACCGTATTGGAAATAGGAAGCCCTGCCCCAAAGCGGACGACCCTGGTTTCTGCATATGTGAGGAGGCCTACCACGACGAGAAGAACCAGCATGATGATCCGTTCACGCTTGCGGCGCCTAGCTTCTTCTTCTGACACTTTTGGCATGGAAATTTGGTCTTAGTATATAAAGTCGGTTGTGTACCAGTCCGTTTCAAAGTCCCATAGAAACAGGAAGAACCGAAATACGTAATGCAGATAGAATGGGAGGGTGATCTTGCTGAGTTCCGCCTTTACGCTGACCTGGTAGCGGCAGTTCCTTTCAAGGGATTTAAGCTTGGCAATTTTGAGATTCTCAACTTCCGCCATAATCCTCTTGGCCTCAGACAAAGTATTTACAATAACCGGTTTGTCACTGTGTTCGCTACGTGTAATCACAAACTCATTCTTCAGGTTATTATACTTGACGGTGTGGAGGATCTCCAGGCTGGCGAGATTTTTGTCCTTCCAAAAATTTCGAACCTGGTCAAGCGAGGCCAGGAATGTAAAGGTTGTGGGAACCCCGTTCAAGATCGCCTGCTGGAGGTCTTTGGTGAAACAGTCCTGAACCCTAAAATACAATATGAGATCATCTCTGGTATTGGTGACGATGACGTCGGTTACCCTGGCATCTTGACCCCAGGCAATGCCCGAAATCAGCAAGAACAGGCAGAGTGCGAATATCGAAACCCTTTTCTGCATACCATTTCATAATAACCAACCGGGTCTTAAATTGCAAGGGATTTAGTAAGCGTAAACTGTTACGGGGATTTAGAGGGGGCAAAAAGAAAAGATAGGTGCTAAGGAGAGACAACAGATGCCTGCACAGTTTCCCAGCAGGACTTCTGCTCGATGAATCTTTTCAACAGGGCATGATTGAGGGCGTGCCCGGATTTGTAAGCCACGATGTGACCGATAAAGGGCATCCCAAGCAACGAAAGGTCACCAATACAGTCGAGTACCTTGTGGCGGACAAATTCGTTTTCATAGCGAAGCCCTTCCCGGTTCAATATCCTGTCCCGATCGATCACCACGGCGTTCTCCAGAGAGCCCCCCCTGGCAAATCCATTCTGCTTCAGATAGTTGACCTCATGCATGAACCCAAAGGTTCTGGCCCGGCTGATCTCCTTTTCAAAAAGGCCGTCGGTTAGCGAAATGGTATATGACTGACGTCTTACAAGTGGATGGTCGAACTCTATGGTGCAAGTAATCTTAAGGGTGTCTGAGGGATAAAGCCCGACCTTTTTGTCTTCATCTGCCATCTCAATCGGTTTCTTTACCACAAACGTGTAACGCTTTCCTGACTGGGTCCTGATTCCGGCATCTCTCAGCATGGAGGTAAACGGCCCGGCGCTGCCGTCCATGATAGGGGCTTCGTATGCATCCATCTCCACCAAGGCATTATCAATGCAAAGACCGGCAAGAGCAGCCATCAAGTGCTCAATGGTGGAAACAATCACGCCGTCGGTCCCAAGAGTGGTTGCGAGGCTGGTGTCAATAACGTTTCGGAAATGGGCGCTGATAACAGGTCTGTGGGGCAGATCGGTTCGAACGAATTTGATGCCATGGTTGACTGGCGCCGGTTTAATGGTCAAATTAACACTTTTGCCTGAGTGAAGTCCGATGCCGGTACATTGAACTGGCCGGGATAGCGTCTGCTGATAGGAGTGCATATCTAATATCCTTATGAAATCGTTGCGCGGTTTTATATAGCGCAGCTACGCCGCTTAAGAAAGGAAATTCCAACACCATTAGTATGATTTTTCTTGTGTATCAAGCAATAGACGTACCAAACAAGAAAATACCACCAAAGGAACATTGGATTCAAAAAATAACTCGTTGAATATAAAACAAAAAGTAGCATCATCGCCCCGGTATTTTTTTCAAAGCTTAATGGTGTACCATACCCCCTTGGTGTGTAGAAAGATACACGCCACAGGTAAAACCTGTCTCGTTTTTGCAACAAGGGCCATTTCTTCCTGCACTCCCCTCCAAGCTTCACAGCATCTGCCACAATGATCCACAAAATACTCACGGTAACGTCAAGGCAAGGCTTAACATACTGTTTTACAACGAAAATTGGCTCATTTCTAAAATCCCCCCTACCCCCCCCTTTTTTTTCCAAAGGGGGGTACTTCAAACTCCCCCTTTATTACCTGCCCGCCATTGCCAGGCACAGCTAGCATGTAAGCTGCATGCCCTACGTGGCGTTGGCAGGCGGGAAGGGGGCTGGGGGGATTTTCATGCTTGCGCGGAACCCGACTTTGACGGGGCCTTGCACAAAACCCTTGCCTTTGTGGTGGCTCTTTGCTAAATGTTGAAAAATCGAAGTGTTATATAAAATCGCGAAGCGATTTCATAGAATGAATCCAAAAAACATAATTTTGAGCGGCGTAGCCGCGTTATATAAAATCGCGAAGCGATTTTATTAAGGGAGGGTATCTTGCTTTCCAGGGTTTTGAGCAGCGCCGTCCTCGGGGTTGATGCCTATACCGTGGAGGTGGAGGTTGATATTAGGCGAGGACTGCCAAGCTTTGCTACGGTGGGCCTACCAGAGGCTGCTGTAAAGGAAAGTAAAGATCGGGTCAAATCTGCAATCAACAATTCTGGCTACAGGTTTCCAGACGATCGCATCACGGTCAACCTGGCACCCGCTGATATCAAAAAGGAGGGAACAGGTTTTGACCTTCCCATTGCACTGGGCATTTTAGCTGCCACAGGGATTGTACCCCCGGGCCGGCTCACCGAGTACCTGATCTTAGGTGAGCTCTCTCTTGATGGACGTATCAAACCTGTGCGTGGCTCGCTCCCTGTGGCCTTATTGGCCAGGAATTCTAACCTTCGTGGCATGATTCTCCCAAGGGAAAATGCCCGAGAAGCTGCTGTGGTAGATGGCATAGAAGTCCTCTCCGTTCCTACGCTGGGTGAGCTGGTAGAGTTTCTGTGCGGTCTGAGGCTCATACAGCCAGAATCTGTCGATATCCAACCCGTTTTTGAGGAAGCACACCCAGATGAGATCGACTTCTGTGAGGTCAAAGGCCAAGAGCATGTGAAGCGGGCTTTGGAGGTGGCAGCAGCAGGGGGGCATAACGTCATTATGATTGGCCCGCCAGGGGCAGGTAAGACCATGTTGGCGAAACGCCTGGCAACCATATTACCCCCTATCACCTTTGAAGAGGCGATCGAAACAACCAAGGTGTACAGCGTGCTGGGCATGCTCAGAGACTCTCAGGCATTGATCACAAATCGGCCCTTTCGTTCTCCACACCATACCATATCCGACGCAGGCCTCATCGGCGGTGGGCACATTCCAAGACCTGGCGAAGTGAGCCTGGCGCACAACGGGGTGCTTTTTCTGGATGAACTGCCGGAGTTCAAGAAAAATGTGCTTGAGGTGATGCGTCAGCCCATGGAGGATGGCTACGTGACCATTGCACGGGCACTTACCAGCATTACCTATCCGGCCAGGTTCATGCTGGTGGCTGCTATGAATCCCTGCCCGTGCGGATACTTTTCCGACCCCAACCATCAATGTACGTGCACATATACAAAGATTCATCGGTATCGGTCAAAGGTGTCCGGTCCACTCATGGATCG
>DAOVEU010000385.1:0-2838 GCA_030668805.1 Desulfobacterales bacterium | reverse complement strand
TATTAAGTATCGGGGGAAATTGGGTCAGAATGAGATACGCCCATGATAGCAAGAAGATAGGTCAATTGCAGAATCTGAGACAAGCTGAACCAGCTCAAGGAACAAACACTTAATGTTCAAGATCTGACCATAGTGGTTCCCTCACGGATGTTTCAAAAGTCGCAGGAGCCTGAAATGGAAGGAAGACCCTATTGGATTGCCATAGGCGACATTCATGACGATGTGTCCCAGATAGGAAATGTCCCTGGAATCTCAGAGGCCCAAGGCGTTCTCATCTCTGGCGATATCACTAACTATGGAAGCCGGGCATGGGCTGAGAGACTTTTAGGGGAGATCGAGCGTTTGAATGCCAAAATCCTGGCGCAGATTGGGAATATGGACACACGAGACGTAGAAGATTACCTTGAGCAGAGGGGGTTTAATGTGCATGCCAGGGCCACGGACCTGGGTTTTGATGTTGGCCTTGTCGGGGTCGGTTATTCCACACCGACGCCTTTTGGAACTCCTTCCGAGGTTAGCGACGCTCAAATTCAGGCCTGGCTTGACCAGGCCATAGAAGAAGCCCGGGATTTTGAACATCTGATCCTCATGGCCCATAATCCACCCTTCGGTACCAAGACCGACCGCGTCGGTTTCGGCCAGTCTGTCGGCAGCAGGGCGGTGAGGGAGTTCATTGAAAAACATCAGCCAGAAGTGTGTATTACGGGCCATATTCACGAGTCCAGGGCGGTTGACTGGATAGGAAAAACTCAGATCATCAATTCTGGGCTGTTTGGGGCTGGTGGATATGTCTTAATCCGGCTCGTTGAAGGTAAGCTTGAGGCCGAGCTCCGGCAGACATGAAATAGCTCATAGCTCAGATAACATAGCGGGAGAAACATCTTTGATGAATCAATCCAAGGCTGCCGAAGGGGAAATCGCGGCTCATATCACTCCCAAGGGCAAAGATGGCAAAAATAACGCCACAGTATAACCTTCAAGTAATAAACCCTATCCTGTCTAAAGAGTGGCACCCTTTAAAGAACGACAGCTTGACACCAAGGGATGTTACTCCAGGTTCGGCGAAGAAGATTTGGTGGATTTGTAGAAAAAACCACGTGTGGCAAGCCACAGTCAACAATCGAAACCAGGGTAAGGGTTGCCCCTGCTGTGCCGGAAGGAGTGTAGGTACCGACAACTGTTTGCAAACGATTAACCCACAGTTATCCAAAGAATGGCATCCCAAGAAGAACGGCAGCCTAATTCCAAGGAACGTTACCGCAAAATCAAAAACCAAGGCAAGGAATCAGGCGTTAGAGGGAGCAAATGTCAATATTTCACGAGCGGCCCCTACTTCCCTTGACACCAGCATCACCATATTGCGACCATGTGGACCATTTGCTTTGGAATATTTGGATTTGAAACATTGAAAAAGGAGGATGTACTATGAGGAGCAGGTTTCTAATGATGATTGGAATGGTCGTTGCGGCTATGGCAATGGTTCAGTTGAGTTTTGCAGTGGAGAAACAAACGATGAAAGCAGTAAACCCTAAAGTAGTTATGGAGAGTTCGGAAGGTACCATCACGATCGAGCTTTGGGCCGATAAGGCCCCCGAGACGGTGAAGAACTTCTTGCGCTATGCGGATGAGAAATTCTACGACGGCACAATATTTCACAGGGTTATCGATAACTTTATGATACAGGGTGGGGGCTTTGACGCTGATATGAAAAGAAAAGATAGCCACCAACCCATAAAGAACGAAGCTGCTGCAGAATTGAAGAATGACCGTGGCACCATTGCCATGGCAAGGACAGATGATATCCACAGCGCCACGTGTCAGTTTTTCATCAACCTCAAGGATAACAATTTTCTAAACCACTCTGACAATACACCGCAGGGTTTCGGGTATGCTGTATTCGGCAAGGTCGTCAAGGGCATGGAGGTGGTTGACCGAATAGGCAAGGCCAAGACTACCACCTCTGGTCCGTATAGAGATGTGCCAGCAAAACCGGTAATCATAAAGAGTGTTAAACGCCTCGGGAGCAATTAGGGGACTTCACATTTAAAGCTCATTCCTTATTCCGGGCGGATATGCTCCTGATCATATGCGCCGTTACCCAAAAATGGTAAAACTGGTGAAGGACCTTTTTGAAGCAGGAAAAGTGGTAGCGGCCATCTGCCATGCTGGCTGGATGCTCGCGTCTGCGGATATACTTGAGGGCCGCAAGGTAACCTCTTTTTTTGCCATCAAGGACGACTTGGTGCACGCTGGTGCCACCTGGGTGGACCAGCAGGTGGTTGTGGATGGAAAACTCATCACCAGTCGGAAACCAGATGATCTTCCGGCCTTTATGAAGGCGATTATCGACAATCTGAGATAAATCGTAAGTGCGAGGAAAAGAATGAGGGTCAGGTCTTGAAATATCATTTTATGATGAATCCTATTCTACTATCTTGTTTATATTCCTTCGACGCTTCAGGGTTTCGAGTTTGGTGTCATGAGCTTTTTCGACGAACAGGAGCCCGGACTCTGCTCCTGTGATGCCCTTTTACGGGTTTGTCCTTTGTCCGTTGCTTAGGATCAGGTGGCCCGGCCCCAATGTGGGCCAGCAAAACCGAAATACCGATCAGGCCAGCTTTGCAAGAGGCTTAAGGTAAAGGCAGAGTCACATGCCCCTGCAGTAGCTCTTTGACAATTGAATATTTAACTCAACAGGGGTCAGGTTCTTTTACTTTTCCTCCTGTCCGTTCCACTTCTTCGGTCTTTGCCGCTTCGTCTTTCTGGGATGTGGAAGGTGTAAGAAAACTGTCTTCGCTCAAACCTGAAACGTCTTCCACCGTTATCTTGAGGTATAGC
>DAOVEU010000285.1:0-3717 GCA_030668805.1 Desulfobacterales bacterium | reverse complement strand
CCTGGCCCAGACCGGGATTATGGGGCCTGGTAGTTAATTTTAGCATGTCGCGCCAGGGCGGGCCTGAACACTGACACCTGAAACCTACATGTGCCCTGACACCTGAAACCTGAAACCAAAACGGGATAAAGATTTAGGTCCATATAAGAATTAATCTAAGTACGAATTTATTAAGCGAACGATGAGTAATATATAATACAGGAAACCAAGGAACATGCCACTGCCAAACGTATTTCAGCCCGTGTTTGATTTTTTCAGCAAGAAAAGGCAGGAAAAGGCCCTCAGAGATGAGGATGACAAGGCGCTTTTTATAGAACGGTATAAGGCATTTCGCGAAGTCCTTAAGAACAACAACGAAGTACTGATGACCATGGCCGATATGCAGGAAAAGGCCAGTGGGACCTTCGTCTTTGATAGGGCCTATGTCGTGTCTTCCTATCAGGCTGTGTCCGATGGGATTAAAAGGATTATTGACAACCTGAATGTTCTGGGAAATGAAAAATACAAGGATCTGATTATTCCATATCAGAAAAATGATGACGCCATCCGCGAGCGCCTTTCTGCCGAGGTAGCGATTCCCAAGACCGATTATGTCCTTCACCTGAAGGAGATCGGAAAAGAGACCATGGCCTCGGCCGGCGGCAAGCTTGCCCACTTAGGAGAGCTTGCCAGAGTTTTGGGTCTTCATGTTCCTCCTGGCTTTGTGGTGACGACCTATGCCTACCAGGCCTTTGTCCAGCACAATCAGATCCAGGACATCTTGAACGAAAAAACCAGCAAGCTTGACGTCCGCAATTATGACGAATTGACAGCCACAAGCCAGGGAATGCAGCAACTGGTTAGAAACGGACGAATACCGGCAGATCTTAAAAAAGCCATCCTTGATGCATACAGGGCCATGTGTCAAAGGGCGGGGGAAGAGAACGTGAATATATCTGTGCGAAGCAGCGCACTTCACGAAGACATCATGGCAAGTTTTGCGGGTCAGTATGAAACAGCCCTGAATGTGCCTGCGGAGGACCTTCTGGCCCAATACAAGAACGTGTTGTCCAGCCAGTTTACCCCTCGAGCCCTCTTTTATTATAAGGACAAGGGGTTCCATATCGAAGAAATGGCCATGGCCGTGGGTGTGCTTGCTATGGTCGAGTCCAAAGTTAGCGGTATTATGTACTCGCGTGATCCTAACAGCCCAAAGGAAGATGTTATATTAATCAATGCGGTTTGGGGACTCGGGGTCTATGCGGTCGAAGGCGTGGTCCCCACAGATAACTACAGGGTTTTCGGAGAGGACGCAAGAGAGATCACACGTGAAGAGATAGCCTGCCAGGAAGTGATGCTGGTCGGGGGGCCAGAAGCTGGCACACATGAAGTCCACGTACCCAAAGAATTGCTGGGAAAACCGTGTCTGAGCGACGAGCAGATCTCTGAGCTTGCCGCCTATGCGCGCAAGCTGGAGGCTCATTTTGGCCAGCCCCAGGATATGGAGTGGGCCATTGACCAGGAGGGCCGGTTGTATCTCCTCCAGTCCAGGCCGTTGCGTTTGGCCTCTCTAAGGGCCCTGGCCGATGAGGGACGGCCAATGGTGCCCAAGGGGTATAAAATTCTCCTGGATAGCGGAACCGTTGCTTGCCGCGGGGCTGGGGCAGGCCCTGTCTGTGTCGTCAACCACGAAGAGGATCTGGCCGATTTTCCTGAGGGTGGCGTGCTGGTGGTGAGACATACTGACCCGGAATTTGCGGTGGTACTTCAAAAGGCCTCTGCTATTGTCTCGGATATCGGAACGGTCCTCGGGCACCTGGCCACGGTGGCCAGGGAGTATGATGTCCCGGCCATTTTTAATACCGAGAACGCCACCAGGGTCCTTAAGAATGGCATGAAGGTAACCGTGGATGCGGTGTACGCCAATGTTTACGAAGGGGTCGTGGAAGAAGTGCTCAAGGGAAAAAGGACTACTGACGCCTTCCAATCCTCCCCTGTCCTAAAGGAACTCCGAGAGATATTGCAAATGATAACCCCTTTGAACCTGACAGATCCCCGGAGCCCGGACTTTAGGCCCACAGGATGCAAGACGCTTCACGATATTACCAGATTTGCTCATGAAGTCTCTATGCGAGCCTTGTTTGATCTTAGCAAAGAGAGTTATTTTGCTGCTAGATCGACTAAGCAATTGGTCTGCGAGGTTCCCATGCAGTGGTGGATTATTGATCTGGAAGATGGTATCAAAGAAGGCGTCAAAGGTAAAAAGGTCAGATATGAAGAGATTCAATCTATCCCTATGCGAGCCGTGTGGGAAGGTATGACAGCCCTGCCCTGGAAAGGCCCCCCGCCAGTGGACACCAAGGGGTTTCTCTCCGTCATGTTCGGGGCCACGACAGATCCCACCATGGACCCTTTGGTTCGGAAAGGATTTGTTGACAAGAATTATATCATTATCTCCAAGCATTTTTGCAACTTGAGTAGCCGGCTGGGGTTTCACTTTTCAACAACCGAGGCGTATTTGGGTCATAATCCCAACGAGAACTATGTAAGCTTCATTTTCAAAGGCGGCGCGGCAGATGTTGACCGCAGGGTGAGAAGGGTCCATTTTGTTGGAAAACTTTTGCAGCACTTTGATTTTCGAACCGAGGTCAAGGACGATTCACTCTTTGCCCGCCTGGATGGACACGAGCAGGATTACCTGAAGGAGCGCCTGAAGGTATTAGGACACATCATGATCCATACCAGGCAACTCGACATGGTCATGTTCAACGACGCCATGGTGAACTGGTATTACCAGGATATGCTGAAAGGGATCGAGTCTTTTGTGAGTATACCGCATTAGAGAAGTGAGCTGAAGTGTCTAAAGTGTCTAAAGTGTCTAAAGTGAGCTAAAGTTGAGGACTTGAAGAAACCTTTTTTAGAAGACTTGTTGCGTTCCTCTCTCAAGTGGCGTAGCCGCGCTATATTAAATCGCGAAACGATTTAACAACTTTAGGCACTTTAGTTCACTTTAGCTCACTTTAGGCACTCGATACTTTAGGAAATAGCCCTTGAAGAAATACTTCAAATACTTTGCCCAAAAGCCGGGCCTGCGCGTTGTGAGCATCGTCATTCTTATTCTCCTTGGGAGCGCACTTTTTCTCGGAGTGCTCTCAGCCCGCGAAATGAAGAGGATGATTAGTGAGGACTTTAATGCCCAGCAGCTTGCCTTGGCCAAGAATGCCGCTGCCATACTCGCGCAGAATTTCAAAATCCTTAAGCGGGAACTTGTGACCCTAAGCCTCTCACCTTCCATCCAGTACGTAGAGGCGGTCTCCTGGGCAAACCGGATGAAAATTTCCCTTTCAAGCATTAGGGAGTATGGTGTGATCCAAATCATACTCGTAAGCGCGGCTGGGACCAACGCCTATTCAGTCAATTATGCCAATGCCGTCTTTACGGGCAAGGGGTCTTATGGCCATGAAGATTATTATGAATGGTGCAAGAAAGCGGAAAACAAAGGCGAGATCTATATCGGCAATGTCAGGAAGGGGGTTGTGGCGGAGTCTGAGCCTGGTCTTCTCATGACTATGGCAACGCCCGTCTATCAGATTTCCAGTGATGAGGCCCATCCGATCCCCACGTTCCAATTTTCGGGGGTGCTGGTGTTTGTCCTGGACGCTGGTTTACTTGCAAAAAGATTCGTGGGGCCCATCAGGTCAGGTAAGACGGGGTATGCGTGGGTCATTGATGAATCCG
>DAOVEU010000211.1:0-4509 GCA_030668805.1 Desulfobacterales bacterium | reverse complement strand
AGGGCAAATGCTCCATTACAACAGGTATCCCGTTTATGGACCACATGCTCACGTTGATGGCTGCCCACGGTTTGTTTGATCTCACCCTGGATGCAAAGGGGGATATTGAGATAGACGATCATCACACGATCGAAGACATCGGGATGGTGCTGGGACAAGCTTTTAACAAAGCAGTAGGGGATCGAAAGGGAATAAAACGGTATGGCAGGGGCCTGGTTCCGATGGACGAGGCCCTGGCCTCTGTGGTGATTGACTTTTCGAACAGGCCTTTTCTTGTCTATCATGTTAACCTTAGACGTGAAACTGCCGGACGTTTTGACGCACAACTCGTTCAAGAATTCCTCAGGGCCTTTGTCAACCGAAGCGGGACGACCCTCCACGTCAATCTCATGTACGGCCAGAATACGCACCACATCATAGAGGCCGTGTTTAAGGCCTTTGGCCAGGCACTCGATGAGGCCACTATGCTGGACAGCAGAATTGCCGGGGTCCGTTCTACCAAAGGGATACTATAGATGCTCATTATCCCGGCAGTGGACATAAAAGGGGGTCGATGTGTACGGCTCCTTCAGGGGCGCGAAGGTTCTGAGACCATATTTTCTGACGATCCCTCTGCCATGGCAGGAAGATGGGAAGCAGAGGGGGCTGAGTTACTGCATGTCATCGATTTGGATGGTGCCTTCACGAAGAGTCCCCAAAACGTAGAAGCCATTAAACGTATCCTGGATAGAGTCCGTATACCCGTCCAGTTGGGGGGCGGGATACGGAACATGGAAACCATTTCCATGTTCCTGGAGCTGGGCGTAAGCCGGGTCATTCTTGGAACTGAAGCGATTAGAAACCCTCGTCTGGTTGAGCGGGCCTGCCAGGCATTTCCAGGCAAAATTATGGTGGGAATTGACGCCCGCAACGGAATGGTTGCCATAGAGGGATGGACGCAAACGACTCAGCAGCGGGCCATTGATGTGGCCAAGGTTTTTGAGGAAAACGGGCTTGCGGGCATTATCTTTACGGACATCCACAAAGACGGCATGCAGACTGGCCCTAATATCGAAGAGACAAAGCGAATAGCCGAAGCTGTGTCAACACCGGTTATCGCCTCCGGGGGAGTTGCCAATATCAACGACATAAAGGCCCTTGCAGGGCTGGAGCCTCACGGTGTGGTCGGGATAATAACGGGCAGGGCGTTGTATGCAGGCACACTGGAATTGAAGGAAGCCCTGGAGGTAGCACACGGAGAAAAGTCGCCAGGGTAATTTTTTTCTTGACATGGTCGGGCAAGATGATTATAATAAAAAATTTGAAAAAATAGCAAGTCGCATTTACAAACGAACCCTTTCGTGGAGCTAACTATCCGAGCTTCTCCTATCCTTTTCCTTTTGGCGCGTCCTTTGTCCAAAGCAAGCGTCAACACGTTTGACCTTGCTTCCTGTTTCTGCCAACGTACTCTTTATAGAACTTGGGTGCTTCGTCCCGATTTTGAGCCGCGTAGTTCCGCCCAAGCGGCATTACATAAAATCGTGAAGCGATGTCATGACTTGCCTGTATAAGGATACGGATGTCTTTGAAGAAAACAATCTTTCAGCAGCTAACGGCAGCCACAAAGGCCAAAGATGCTGTCCGGATGAATACCCTGCGCATGTTGAGGGCTGCTATCAAGAACCGCGAGGTCGAACTTCGCACTGAGCTTGACGACCAGGAGATCCTACGCGTGATCCGTACGCAGATCAAGCAACACAGGGACTCCATTCATCACTTTAAAGAAGGTGGTCGAAGCGACCTTGCGAAGAAAGAAGAGCAGGAACTGGCCATATTGATGTCATTCATGCCTGAACAGCTTTCGGAAGAAGCGATTGCCCAGACGGTCACACGGGTTATCGAAGAGCTCGACGCCAAAGACATGAGGGACATGGGCAGGATCATGAAGACACTTATGGCCAGGTTGGCCGGCTCAGCCGACGGCAAGGTCGTAAGTGAAATCGTAAGAAGTCAGTTAAGTAGTTGAGTTGTTAAGTGATTTTGCACAACTCAACGACTCAACCATTCGACCACTCAACTGTTCCGGAGGAGCGTCTATTTTGGCTGGTTTTATACCCGAAGATATAGTTGCCCATGTTCGAGACGCAGCAAATATCGTTGATGTGATTGCAGAATATGTTGCCTTAAGAAAAACTGGTAAGAATTTCATAGGGTTATGCCCATTTCATGCGGACAAGAAGCCCTCTTTTACAGTCAGCGAGGAGAAGCAGATATTTCACTGTTTTGGGTGTGGACAGGGCGGCAATGTTTTCAGTTTCCTCATCCAGCACAATAATCTGAGCTTCCCAGAGGCTGTGGGGTTTCTGGCACAAAAATACGGTATTGAAATACCGACCCGGAAGATGTCGCCCACTCAAAAGAAGGAGTTGGAAGAAAAGGAAAGGTTGTTCAAGATTAACAAAGAGGCTGCTGATTATTTCAAGGGAATTTTGTCCCATCCCTCTTCAGGCAAACAAGCAAGGGAGTATTTGGGTAAGCGGCAAATGACACCGGAAGTCATAGACCGCTTTATGCTGGGGTATGCACCGCAGTCGTGGACGGGGCTGACACAATACTTTTCCAGAAGAGGGGTGCCGCGCGATGATCTTGAAAAAACAGGTCTGGTGGTTGCCAAAAACGGGAGATATTATGATCGGTTTCGTGACCGGATCATATTTCCCATTGTTGATATTCATGAAACGGTATTGGGTTTTGGCGGGCGCTGCCTGGACGATAGCCTCCCCAAGTATCTTAACTCACCCGATACACCGGTCTATCACAAGAGTCGAACATTGTACGGGTTGCATGTTGCCAAAGAGGCCTGCCGCCAGAGCGGCTCGGTCTTTATCGTAGAAGGCTATTTTGATTTGCTGGCCTTACACTGTCACGGCATACAAAGTGTGGTAGCAACCCTCGGAACGGCCATGACCCGGCAACACGTGCGCATCATGAAGGGATATGCCCGGCAAATGATCCTCGTCTTTGATTCAGATGAAGCCGGCATAAAAGCTGCTGAACGCAGTCTGCCCCTGTTTCTGGAAGAGAAGGTTGATCCTCGCATATTGATTCTTCCCGAGGGAAAGGATCCGGATTCCTATGTCTTTGAAGTTGGTGCCGATGGGTTTCTCAAAGCTACTGAAAAGGCATTAGGAGTCATGCCATTTCTTATAGCGTCTGCCATCAAGAAACATGGCCTTTCTCTGGAAGGCAAGGTGCGTATTATTGAAGCATTGAAAGGGCCTCTTGGCTCTTTGCTCGACGGCGTAAGTCGTTCGGTCTACATAAGGGATTTAGCCGAGCGCCTGGACATCGATGAATCGGCCATCCTGGAACAGGTCCGGGCTTCAGCAACAAAGGACAAAAAGGCGGTCTCTTCACCCAAGCCACGGCACAACTCAAAACTTGAAGAGGCCCTTGTTGCAATCATGCTGCAATGCCCGGAGATGGTCTCCGGTTTTAATCCGCAAGAAATTGTAGAGGGGTTTGAAACAGTCGAGCTTAAGGAATTAGGGCGTATGATCTTGCAGAAATCCAGTTCAGACCGACCTGTAACAGGTGCTGATCTGATCGCACAGACTGATGACGCCCAGATCAGGAACTTGATATCTTCTCTGCTAATGGAGGAGATCCAGACGGATAGTGACAGTTGTCACAAGATTTTGAGACAGTACCAAGCCCGCCTTAGAAAGAGGCGCATTAGACTACTTTCAAAAAAGATCAAAGAGGCCGAGAGGACCAACAACCAGGAGTTGTTGAATCAACTCCTTGCTGAGAAACAAGAATGGGCTCAACAGCACCTGGCTTCGTCCGGCTGAGGCGGAGTTGAATAGTCGAGTAGTTAACCACTCGACGACTCGACCACTCGACTAAAGTCGTAGAAATTTGCCGCGGCAAGCGGATAGAACTTCCGAGACGTTCAGTTAGGTTTGGAGGAAGATTCTTATGGCCAACAGGTCCAAGCTTGAAAATTTGAAACAACTGATAACCAAAGGGAAAAGGCATGGCTACCTTACCTATGAAGAGCTCAACGATGCCTTGCCGGAAGGTGCAGTTTCCCCTGATCAGATCGATAAAATGATAATGGTCTTTGACGAACTTGATATCGCAGTGATCGACGGGAGCAAAATCAAAGCATTTCAGCCAGATGTGGAAAAGAAGATCCGGGAAGAGAAGCCAGAGACGCCTCCGGAGCCAGAGCGAGATGTATTTGGCAGAGTCACTGATCCTGTCAAAATGTACCTCCGTGAGATGGGATTGGTATCTCTACTGAGTCGAGAGGACGAGGTAGTGATCGCCAAGCAGATAGAAGCAGGGGAACAGGAAGTATTGAAGACCCTCGTGCAGTCTACGGTGGGGGTAGAAAAGATTACCAGCCTGGGTGATCCCCTCTTGAAAGGCGAGATTCGCCTCAGGGATGTCTTGCGGGACGTGGATGAGATCGATGCCTTTGTCCAAGAATCGGTGCATACGGAAAAAATTTGCAAGATTGTT
>DAOVEU010000148.1:0-5649 GCA_030668805.1 Desulfobacterales bacterium | reverse complement strand
TTCTGGCCGTTGAGTACGGAAAGAATACCCAAGCAATTTCTTAACCTGTTTGGTGATCGCACCTTGTTACAAAAGAGCTTTGACCGCGTTTCCAACCTCGTTCCTCCTGAGCGGATACTGGTTTTAACCAATGTGGCCTTTGTCTCAATGGTAAAGGAGCAGCTTCCCCAAATTCCGGTCGAAAATATTATCGGAGAGCCCATAAGGCGTGATACTGCTGCTGCGGTAAGCCTTGCTGCGGTGCTGTGTGGCAGACGTTTTGGCAACCCGGTCATAGCAACACTGACCGCTGATCACCTGATCGAGCCTGTTGTTCTATTCCGGAAGACCCTGCTTTCAGCGGCCCGCAGGGCAATTGATGATAATGTCCTCTACACATTCGGCATTGAGCCGACCTACCCGGCTACGGGTTACGGGTACCTGGAACGCGGTATGCAAATTGCCGATGACGACGGGATTGAACACTTCCGGCTCGTTCGTTTCAAGGAGAAACCGGATCTGGAAACAGCCCGCCAGTACATTGAGTCGGGCAGATTTTACTGGAATTCTGGTATGTTTGTGTGGACCGCAAATGCTATCTTGAAAGAGATCGAGATGCACCTGCCAGACCATGCGAAAGTCCTTTCCCATGCGGCTACCTTTGATCAGACGCCACAGTGGGATCAAGCCCTCAAGGCGGCATTCGAGTCGCTTCATACTGTGTCAATCGACTTTGGGGTGATGGAGAAGGCGCAAAATGTGTGTTGTGTGGCATCCAGGTTTTCCTGGAGTGATGTGGGGGGGTGGTTGGCACTGAAAAGCTACCTGCCCGAGGATGAAGCAGGAAACCGCTGTAGAGGTAAGGCTATGACGCTGGATGCAACAGATAACCTGGTCTTCTGCGAAGATCCCAGGGAGACCATGGTTCTGATCGGGGTCAAGGACCTCGTGATCGTTCGTGCAGGATCAAAGACTTTGGTTACTCACAAGGATCGCACTGAGGACCTAAAAAAGCTTGTTCAGGCAATGGAAAAGAAATAGTTATATAAAATCGGGCATCCTTCATTCCTCGGTTTACACTTTTCAAGGATGCGGGCGCCAAGAGATAAATTCTTTTGTTCGTACTTTTTGGTGTCAGGTGTCAGGTGTCAGGTGTCAGGTGTCAAGAGCGAGAAACGCAAGATCTGTACTGTTCTCAAGGCGTAAGCCGCAAACCTGAAACCTGAAACCCCAAACCTGGAGTGGTGAAAAAAAAGTGTAAACTACTTTTTGGCTTCTATGACGGATGCCTAAAATCGCTACGCGATTTTATAACTGGAGGTTTTGTTGGGCGACCCCTCGTTGAGTGAGATACTTCTGCTGGCGCTCCTGATTTTCTTACTTCTCTGTTCAGGTTGCTTCTCTGCAACGGAAACAGCGCTCTTTTCTTTGAACCGCGTTGAGCGCCGTCGTCTCAAGGATGACAAATCAATCCGCTCGCAGCTTATTGCGAGGGCGTTGCTGCGACCTCGTGAGCTGCTTTCAACGGTCCTCTTTGGAAACACGCTGATCAATGTGGCCACATCGGCAACAGCGACGATTCTCTTCCAGAGGCTCCTCCAGGCGCACAGCCTCACGGCAGCCATTGTGGTGGACACCCTCCTGGTCCTTTTCATTGGCGATATCATTCCGAAGACAATCGCGGTAAATCAGGCAAGGCCCTTGGCGCATGCTGCCATCAAGCCGCTCCACTTTTTCGCAAAGCTCTCCCGTCCGGTGGTGGGCATATTTGACCGTCTGGCCCGCTGGATTCTACGGGTTCTCAAAGTACCCGAAGAAGCGGGCGGGGCCCTCAGCCCATCGGAGCTGGAGGTGCTGTTCGAGGAAGCAGGCCGCAAAAAGACGATCACGGCAGAGGAGCGGCGCATCGCACGCAACATCATGCGCTTCTCGGAAACAACGGCAGAGGAGATCATGACGCCTCGCGTGGATGTTGTAGCCGCTCCTTTGGGCGCCACCCGTGAGGAGTTGGAGCAGGTGATGATTGAAGCCCGCCATTCGCGGATACCGATCTATGAGGAGGGCGTTGATCATATTGTCGGCTTCGTAAGCACCAAGGAATTTTTCCTCAATCCCGACCGCGAGATCCGTGAACTCCTCAAACCGGTTGCCATCTTTCCGGAAGGTGCGAGGATTCCCCGGGTTTTTCGTTACATGCAAAAGAATTTTCTCAATATGGCAGTGATCGTGAACGAGTACGGCGTCACCTCCGGGATTGTGACCATGGAGGATCTCGTCGAGGAGATCGTCGGCGAAATCTATGACGAGTACGAGAAGGCGGAGGAACTCATTCGGCCCGTTGGCCCGGATGAGTGGCTCGTGCTTTGTCGCGCCCCCATCGAAGAGGTTAATGAGGCATGCGGCCTGAACCTTCCCGAGGTAGACTCCGTGACGCTGAACGGATATCTCTGTGACCAGTTCGGAGAGATTCCTGGCCCGGGACAGACCATTGAGCGAAATGGTGCGCGTTTTACCATCGTGGAGTCCAAGCGGAGACGAATCGTGAGCTGTCAAATCAAACTGCTTGATGAGGAGGAGGCGGCAGCAGATGATGCTTGAGATCGTCATGCTCCTTGTCTGCATTTTAGGTTCGGGCTTTGGCTCGGGCTCAGAAACCGCTCTTGTATCGGCGAGTCGGACACGCCTCCAGCATATGGCCACTGAAGGTGTGCGGAGGGCAAGGCTTGCCATCCAAATCCTCAACCAAAGGGAGCGGATCCTGACGGCCACGCTTATCGTGACAAATATCTTTAATATCGCAGGTGGCGCCATTGCCACAGTCAGTTTCCAGCGCTGGGTCGGCTCGCTGGCACCCATCGTGGCTACACTAGTCATGACATCCGTCTTGCTTGTGATCAGCGAGATCGTTCCGAAAGCCTATTTCCGACACCATGCAGACGGGATGCTGGTCAAGTCTGGAGCGGTTTGGAGGATTCTGTCGTGGATCCTGGCGCCAATCACCTTTCCTGTCCAGATCTTGACCAACCTTGTCTTTCGCCTTTTTCGGAGCCGTCCCAGGAGCCTCTATACGACCCGTGAGGAGATTAAGCTTATCCTCGAGGAATCGGTTGAAAGAGGCGGACTCGGGCGGCACGAGCAGGAGATGCTGGAGTCCACGCTCGACTATGCCACCACGATTGTTCGCGAGGTCATGGTCCCCATGTCAGAAGTTGCACTTCTTCTGGAGACAGCCCACACACGGGAGCTGATTGCGCTTGCGCGTGAGCGGGGGCACACACGCATTCCGGTCTATCGGGAACGGGTCGATCAAATCGTGGGGCTGGTGAATGTGTTCGACGTGCTATACGACAAGCACAGAAAGACTTTTATTCGACCTTACATGCGGCCGGCCCGCCTGGTCCCTGACACGAAGGGCATCGATGATCTCTTCCTGGAGATGCAACAGGCACGTGAGAGCCTGACTGTGGTAGTAAACGAGTTCGGGGCTTGCATCGGGATTGTCGCGCTTGAGGATATCATCGAGGAGATCTTCGGTGAGCTTGCTGACGAGCACGAAGATTTGACGCCCGAGATCCAGAAGAAGGGGCCGGGGCGGTTTCGAGTCAGCTCCAGAACCGATATCGACGACCTCAATGATGAGACCGGACTTGCGATTTCCAAGGTGGGATTCGAGACAGTGGGCGGATATGTCCTCCATCATCTTGGCCGGATTCCACGGAAAGGCGAGACCTTCACTGACGGGGACCTCACCGTGCACGTCGTTGAGGCAGATCGGTATGGTGTCAAGATGGTGGAGCTAATCCGAAGAGAACCTGAATCGAGTAGTAGAGTAGTCGAGTAGTCGAGTGGAAAATGGTCAAGTGGCTAACGACTCGATCACTCGAGAAATTGCGGAGCCAAGTTTACTATGGAAAAACCCATCGGGGAAAAATATCCTCGGGTCACAGAAATCACAGACACCGAGCGTATTGAAATGGTGAAAGAAATCTTTGCGACCATTACGGGAAAGTACGATTTCTTGAACCATTTCCTGAGCTTGCGACAGGATATAGCGTGGCGCCGTTTTTCGGTGGAAAAAATGCATTTTTTCAATACCTACCGGATGCTGGATGTGGCTACCGGCACAGCAGACCTGGCTATCGGTGTTGCCCACAAACATTCGCGCACCCGGGTCACAGGGCTGGACTTTGTACAGGAAATGATAGATTTTGCTCGGGCAAAGATCCAGATGAAGCATCTGTCAGAGAGAGTACAGATGCTACGTGGCGATGCCTTATACTTGCCCTTTTCTGACAGTTGTTTCGATGTGGCCGCAATTGCCTTTGGCATCCGCAATATCCCGAATAAGATCGGTGCGATCAAAGAGATGGTCCGGGTGGTCGTACCCGGCGGTCAGGTGATGGTTTTGGAGATGACCTTTCCCCGCAACGGGGCCTTCCGAAAGCTTTATGATGTTTATCTGAATCGAATATTGCCCCCCCTGGCGCGGGCCTTTTCCCAGAATCCCGAAGCCTATCATTATTTAGGGGACTCGATCATGAATTTCCCTACCCCCGACGCCCTTGCCATACTGATGGAAAAAGCCGGGCTTAAGAAAGTGGGGAAATATTCCCTCACCCTGGGAATCACCCATCTCCACCTCGGCATAAAACCCGAGGTTCCACAGCCATGAATGGCGACACACTGAAAGCTTGGATAATTGAAGCTGTGAAAATCGTATCGAAGCTTTTCGGGGGTAATCTGAGTTACATAATAGCAGTATCTGCACTGTTGGGCTGAATGCCTCACACACAATATGTTGACACTGCCAGAATACCGGCATTGCCGCTTCTGACATTGCTTTGTTGTTTCTGGCTCAGCCTGAACAGGTGGGCGCTTTGATACACAAAAGGGATCCCGGGAGGGGTTATATTGTTTATGATGGAAATCTATGTTTCAATATTGTAATTACTATACCGCAAGAAATCTTCTAGACAATCAAGAAAACCTATCTGCATACCTTCTCTCCATCCAGGCATTTTTTGCACTCCTGCATCCATTAATGTGGCTCCTATGTATCCTGAACTTAGGGGTTCGCACAAATTGGAGTATTGGAGCAGGAGAAACATCTTGCCATTAAATAGCTTAGGCTTTCAATAAGTTGTAGAATTTCGGAAACGTATGCTTAGTGTAACAGACAATTCGGGGATAACTTTCTTTTGAAGCAGTTAGACAATGGCATGCCTATTGCTTGAAAAGCCAGCATAACCCCTTTGTTGGTGTTCATCCAGAAACTTTTTGTACGGCCACAGGAAAGATACCCGCTTTTTGATAAAGAGGAGGCAACTATTTTCATCGTAATATATTAAAACATAGGTAAGCGTTCGCGGGTTCAGAGTTCAGGGGTTCAGGGTTCACCGGAGGCCAAGGTGAACGAAACAAAGATAACCCTGAACGGTGAACTCTGAACCTGTGAACGGCTACAAACATAGTTCGTTCATGAATTTATTGGAGGAATAGAATGCATCAAAAGAAATACATAATGCCGATTTTCACATTCATCATATTCACTTGTTTCTTCTGCTTCATTAGCGGAGATTGCTGGAGCAGAAACTATTCACCTAACGTTCACTGGCTATTTTGCATAGATACAAGTGGAAGTATGAAAACGAAGGGCCATATGGATCTACT
>DAOVEU010000244.1:0-4162 GCA_030668805.1 Desulfobacterales bacterium | reverse complement strand
TGATCATTGCCTGCCCATGTGCCATGGGCCTGGCAACACCTACCGCAGTGATGGTCGGGACCGGATTGGGGGCCGAAAATGGCATTCTGATCAAAGGTGGGGAAAGCCTGGAGAGGGCCTACAAACTAACCACCATTGTTTTTGACAAGACCGGCACCCTGACCAGAGGGGAGCCTGAGGTCACGGACATATTGACCGAAGGAGACACAGAACAACACGATGTTTTGAAAATGGCTGTTTCTATTGAGGCCGTTTCTGAACACCCCCTGGCCCAGGCCATCATTGAAAAAGGCCGCCAAGAACAATTGGACCCTGATCGTGTTCACGATTTTGAGGCCCTATCAGGCCTTGGGGCAAGGGCAGTCGTAAATGTCAAGAAATGCCTTTTGGGCAACCTGCGACTTATGGAAAAAGAGGCCGTGGCAATGAATGGTTTCAATCACAAGGCCCAAAGGCTTGCCAGTGAGGCCAAGACGTGTGTTTTTGTGGCCCAGACAGGTCGGGTTGTTGGCCTTATTGCCCTTTCGGATATGCCCAAGGCCTCTGCACGTGCAGCAGTCTCCAGCCTGAAGGGCATGGGTTTGAAGGTGGCCATGATCACAGGAGATAATGAAAAAACAGCTCGCGCCGTTGCTGATGCTGTCGGCATCGATCAGATACTCGCTGATGTGCTTCCCGGTGATAAAGCCGAGGAGATAAGACGCCTGCAGGCCAAGGGTCAGGTCGTCGCTATGGTGGGAGACGGTATTAACGATGCGCCAGCCCTCACAACGGCAGACATCGGCATTGCCATCGGCGCCGGGACAGACGTGGCCATGGAAGCTAGCGACGTTACCCTGATCAGAGATGATTTGCGATCGGTTCCTGCAGCCATCAGGCTTTCGTTTCAGACCATGCGAGTAATCAAACAGAACCTTTTCTGGGCATTTTTTTACAACAGTCTGGGGATTCCCATTGCAGCCGGGGTATTGTATCCCTTCTTTGGGATCCTCTTGAACCCTGTGTTCGCAGCAGCCGCTATGGCTATGAGTTCCGTTTCAGTTGTAAGCAATTCGCTGGGTTTGCGCAAATTC
Source organism: Desulfobacterales bacterium (assembly GCA_030668805.1). Classification (GTDB taxonomy): domain Bacteria; phylum Desulfobacterota; class Desulfobacteria; order Desulfobacterales. The sequence goes on along the minus strand of DAOVEU010000244.1, from coordinate 3,089 downwards.
CAGCTTGGGTAGAAAGGAGGTTTGAAGTCATGGATCGATATGTATGTTCAGTTTGTGGCTATGTGTATGATCCGGCAGAGGGCGACCCAGAGGGCGATATCGAGCCGGGAACAAGGTTTGAAGACCTGCCGGATGATTGGACATGCCCTGTGTGCGGAGCGGAAAAGGACCAGTTTGAAAAAGAGTAGAGCAGAGAGCATGGAGCACGGGGCATGGAGCTATAGTCTTTAAGAAAAAGATTTTGGGGTTATCGATTTTGTCAGGAAATGCGAGTTCGTGCTCTATTCCAAACAGATACTGGATTCTAGATACTGGGTACTGGATTAAGCGTTGGAAATTATAGGGGTTATCCAGTATCAAGTGACCAGTATCCAGTATCTGCCGGTTACTCCAGAGGAAGTTCCAAGAAGAGATATACTCTCATTTCGGCCAAGAACATTATCGTAGAATCTATAAGCGCATGGCGTAATTTTCTCTTGACCTTGCGCTATGCCCTTTGCGCTCTGCGCTCTGCGAAAAATAAAGGAGGTTACTATGAGCCAAGAGGTAAAGATCTATACGACCCCGACGTGACCCTATTGCAAGATGGCAAAGGAGTTCCTTTCGCAAAAAGGGGTTGCCTTCACAGCCTATGACGTTACCAAAGACAAGGAAGCGCTGGAAGAAATGCGAAAGATATCCGGTGGTGCACTCAGAGTCCCAGTGATAGCGGTGTGCAACGAGGTGATGGTCGGTTTTGACCGTGAGCGTCTTGAAATGGCTTTAAGGTGTCTTAGTCAGAGCTCAGAGATTTAAGGAAGTATACCGGGTACGGCTATCAGTGGGGTTTCTTTGAAACTCGAAACTTGAAATTTGAAACTCGAAAAAGCCTCCATTCCCGTCTCCAGTTTCGAGTTTCCAGTTTCACCTTATGCGCTGGCAGCAAACAAGTTGATGGCCAAAAAGGTATGACCTGGAGGAAATCATGGCTAGCATAATAATCTATTCGACAGACGGATGCCCTTTTTGTGCCAAGGCCAAGTCGTTCCTGGCAGAAAGAGGAATCACTTATGAAGAGATTGGTGTCCGGCCAGGATCGAAGGCCTGGAATGAGATGAAGGAAAAGACCGGCAGCGGTTCTCTTCCCCAGATCCTGATCGGAGACGAACCAGTGGGAGGATACAGTGATCTGGTTCATCTGGAGGCCACTGGTGAGTTGAATCAAAAACTGGGGGAAGCCGAGGAAGGGCCGGCTTCTCCTCTCTATGATGTGATCATCATCGGTGGGGGTCCGGCTGGCCTGAGTGCTGCTATTTATGCGGCCCGAAAAGTCCTCAAAACCCTCCTTGTCAGTAAGGACATTGGGGGTCAGGTGGCCTGGACATACGATGTGGATAACTACCTCGGGTTCAGCCAGGTAGAAACAGCCGATCTGATTGCAAAGTTTGAAGAACACGTCGAAAAGTACGGTGTGGAAAAGCTTGTGGGGGTTGAAGTGAAAGCCCTGGAACTGACTGGAAAAGTCAAAAAGATAATTACGAGTCAGGAGGAAACGTATCTTGCCAAGACAGTAATCATCGCCACCGGAAAGCGTCCCAGGCCGCTTAACGTGCCAGGGGAAAAGGAGTTGATCGGCATGGGGGTGACCTACTGTTCTACTTGCGATGCGCCGTTGTTTGCGGATCTTGACGTGGCGGTGGCAGGCGGTGGGAATTCGGCTCTTGAGGCAGTTCTTGATCTGATGAAGGTGGCCCGGAAGGTCTACATGGTCTCTTTGACGCCCTTGACCGGCGACCAGATACTTCAGGACAAGGTTAAGAATTCGCCAAAGGTGGAGATTTTCAGCGAATACGAGTTTCTCCGGATTGTGGGCGAATCGACCGTTGAGGCCATTGAGGTGGCGTCACTCAAAACCGGTGAGCTCAAAAGGCTCGATGTGCAGGGAATCATCATAGAGATTGGCCTGCTGCCCAATTCCGAGCTGGTGGTGGATACCGTGAAGACGAATCGTATTGGAGAGATTGCCATAGATTCCAGGTGCCGCACCGGTGTTGCCGGGTTTTTTGCTTGCGGGGATGTGACCGATGTTCCCTTCAAACAGGTCATTGTGGCAGCAGGGGAAGGGGCCAAGGCGGCCCTCTCGGCTTACGATTACATCATAAATCAGAGATAGGGAGAAAACGAGGAGGGATACCTCGAAAAAAGAAAAATTAAGCAAGGGAGGCATTATGAAACCGAGGAAAATAAGGGACCGCATTTACTGGATGGGCTCTGTGGATTGGGACAGACGTTTATTTGACTCACTCATCCCGCTTCCAGATGGAACAAGCTATAATGCCTACCTCATTGAAGGGAGTGAAAAGACCGTTTTGTTGGACACAGTTGATCCTCCCCTGGCCGATGAGCTTCTGTCACAGCTTGAGAATGTCTCTAAGATCGATTACGTCGTCTCGCACCATGCGGAGCAGGACCACTCCGGAACAATTCCACAGGTTCTTGAAAAATACCCTGGGGCCAAGCTGATAACAACCCCCAAAGCAAAGGGAATGCTTATCGATCTTCTGCGAATACCAGAGGAGTCTTTCATAACCGTCAAGGACGGTGAGACTGTATCTCTCGGGGACAAAACCTTGAAGTTTATACATGCCCCCTGGGTTCATTGGCCTGAGACCATGGTTAGCTATCTGGAAGAAGATAGAATTCTTTTCAGTTGTGATTTTTTCGGTTCCCATATTGCGACAACCGATCTCTACGTCACTGACGAAGGACGCGTTTATGAGGCAGCGAAGCGCTACTATGCTGAGATCATGATGCCCTTCCGGAAAATGATCGAGAAGAACCTGGAAAAACTCGCATCTTATGACATAGAAATGATAGCTCCCAGTCATGGGCAAATATATCCCCGCCCATCATTTATTATTGATGCCTATCGGGATTGGGTCCTCGGCCCTCCTCTAAACACAGTGGTCCTGCCCTACGTATCTATGCACGAAAGCACGAGGCGGATGGTAGATTATTTTGTTTCGGCCCTTGTGGAGAAAGGTGTTCGGGTTGAACAGTTCAACCTGGCCGTAACCGATATAGGAAAACTTGCCATGGCCCTGGTTGAC
>DAOVEU010000376.1:0-2894 GCA_030668805.1 Desulfobacterales bacterium | reverse complement strand
CTTCTTCTTTTTTCCCAACACTCCAGCACTCCAACACTCCGTGAACGGTTACCTCAATTCCTTGTAATATCCTTATAGATCACACCGGTTTTTGATTCGAACTTGTCTACAATATTGCGGACTTCGGGCATAATTTTATTAAGCAGGGTGCCCGCCCTGTCCTTGTCCCCGTCCTTGTGCGCCTTCAGGATGTCTTGTATACTCCGGTAAAACTTGGGAGCCTTTGCCGGATCCGACTCCGTGCACAGGTCCCCCGCTTTTTTGATCTCCATCAGCACATTGACCCCCCCGAGGTTGTCAAGGGCATCATCCAGGTCGGTGAGGGCCTTGACATTCTCTTCATAAGTCCCTGTCTCGTCCATTTCCTCCAGTCGCTTAATCCTTTTTTTGACAGTCGCCCGGTCCTTGGGAGGGATAACGGGGCCAAAGTTGCCAAGGACATTCCTGGCGTAGTAGATGGTGGTCCTGCTGCTGTGGTTCTCGGCTGCTATTTTCCTTGCCTTTTCGATCTTCACTACAGCGCGATCGTAAACTGATTCGTCTACCTCGCTGGTCTCAGGGTCAACCACATTGTTGATGTCCTTTATGGCAGACAGAGATCGGTGGGTAAGATCAATCATCACGTACTCGCCATACTGGCTACGGTTGGCCTCGGTTATCGTTTCTTCCAGGGACAGGAACAGCTTTTCGTCGGCCTTTCCCCTGGACAGGGTCTTTGACAACTGGATGTCGGGATGTTCTTTCAGGGCCGCGGTAACCTCGATAAGATTGTTCTCGTCTATATTCAGGGTGATTTCCACGTGAAGCGTCCCTTCCTGGTCTTCTCGGTCTTCCTTGTCGATTCCCAGCCACAGGTCGCCGATGGATTCCTCTTTCTCGTTTACTACATTGAAGAATTTCATGTGGACCAGCTTCTGTTCCGGATGGACCAGCTTGAATACCTCTGTTTTCTCACAGGGAAGGGGGGTGTTTTTTTCCACAAACGGTTGTCTTTCGTTGTTTTCCAGATAGATATAGTAGTCGTGAGCCGCAGAGTGGACAATGTCAAGGACCCCTTCTTCTATGGTGTATTTTTCCAGATCGAATCCGCACTTCTCGCACAATCTGTCAGACTGGGAAACCTGCCGGCCGCATTGGGGACACTCATAGGTATCTGCCAGCCGATGGCTCAGGATGGCCGCCCCCTCCGAAATGGCCAGCATGTTTGCCCACAACGAAATCAGGCTTGGAGAAGGGTAACCCCTTCTTTTTCAGAGTAACGCAGGAAGGGGTGATGAGATCCCCCTTCAGCATTTTTCAGGACCTCTGTGTGAACCTTTCTTATTGCTCCTACGGAGTTGGTCGTTCCCAGATCAATCCCTATAGACTTGGACATATATTATTTGCCTTTCTCAGATTCTCATGAGATATCACGTTTACCCCGCCTCTATCCTTTGATCACTCCCATCGGTCTCAACCTTGCCACCTTTTTGCCGATGCCTGCCTGATGCACCACGTTTACCACATCGCTCACATCCTTATAGGCTTCAGGGATCTCTTCCCTGATTGTTCCTTTGCCAGCACCTCGAACATAAATCCCTTGGTCTTCAAGCTCACGGATAATTGCACGTCCCTTAGCAGCCTTTTGTGCCTGGCGCCTGCTCAGCATGCGGCCGGCCCCATGGCACGTGCTTCCAAAGGTTTCTTTGAGCGCGGTGTCGGTACCCACCAATACGTAAGAATAGCGCCCCATGTCTCCGGGAATCAACACAGGTTGCCCCACTTCTTTGTAGTCTTCCGGTATGAAAGGGGAATGAGGCGGAAAGGCCCTGGTGGCCCCTTTTCGGTGAACACATAACTTGCGCGCTTTGCCGTCCACCTCGTGGGTCTCCACTTTAGCTATGTTATGGCAGACATCATAAACGAGATGGAGCCCAAGTTCCCGGGGCCCCATCCGAAGCACTTCTTGAAAGGTCTCTCGAACCCAGTGGGTTATCAGTTGGCGATTGCAAAAGGCAAAATTAGCCGCGCAGGCCATAGCCGAAAGGTATTGCCGGCTTTCCTTAGACGCAATGGGAGCACAGCACAGCTGTTTATCGGGCAGGTCTATCTTGTACTTGGCTGATGCCTTCAGAAGCACCTTGATGTAGTCGTCACAGACCTGGTGTCCCAGCCCCCTTGAACCCGTATGCACCATCACGGTGACCTGCCCTTTGCGTAAGGATAAAGCCCTGGCAGCAGCCTCGTCATATACCTCTTCGACGTAGCCGATTTCCACAAAATGATTGCCTGAGCCCAGGGTTCCCAGTTGATCCTTACCCCGTGTGTGTGCCCTCTGAGAAACATACTCTGGATTGCCGCCGGCAATACAGCCCCCTTCTTCAATATGTTCAAGGTCCTGTTGGCTGCCAAACCCCTGAGAAACAGCCCACGCGGCTCCCTTTACGAGCACACTGTCCATCTCATGAGCCGACAGTTTAAGGTCTTTGCGCCGGGACCCAACACCTGAAGGGATATTCCTGAATAACGCACCCACCAGGGTCGGTATCTGCTCCCTTATCTCTGTGGCATCCAGGTCTGAGCGCAAAAGACGAACGCCACAATTGATGTCGTAGCCAACCCCGCCAGGAGATACGATGCCATCCTCCATGTCAAAGGCCGCAACCCCGCCAATAGGAAACCCATATCCCCAGTGTATGTCAGGCATGGCCATAGACCGGCCCACGATACCCGGCAGGCAGGCCACATTCGCCACCTGCTCAAGGCATGGGTCATTTCTGATAACAGCGAACATCTTCTCATCGGCATAGACCAGCCCCTCGGTCCTCATCTTTCCCTTTTTGGGAATAAGCCAGCGAAAATCATCCAGTTTTTTTACCTGTATATCGGTGGACATGGAGCTCACCTCCATCAAT
>DAOVEU010000397.1:0-2723 GCA_030668805.1 Desulfobacterales bacterium | reverse complement strand
TGGGCCAAAGCCGGTTCCCCCCTTTGAAAAAGGGCCCGCCCTGGCGCGACAGAAGTTGGGCAATGCCGCCGAAAGAAAAACCCGGTCTGGGCCAGGGGGGTTAGGGAGGATTTAAACGGTATTTACCAAGATTATGAATATACTAACCGCACAGGTAGAAAAAATTCATGCACATGTGGGACGGGCTCTTTGTCCTATTTTGATTTAATCCACAACAATCTGGCCACGTTGGGGCCTGGGTTTCTCCATTGACTCGGCATCTCGGAGGTCAGATAGATCACATCTCCTGAGCGGACGGTGTAGGCGGCCTTATGGAGGGACATTCTGAGTTTGCCGGAAAGAAGATATCCCATCTCCTCGCCCTTGTGAATGAAAAAATGGGCGGGGAGATCGCGATTGGGCTCTATTTCAATGATGTAGGGCTCCATCTTCCCATCAAAATCGGGCGGTGTTAAGAGTTTCCCTTCGAGTGAGCCTTTGGGCAGGTCAGGGAAACCGACACTCACGGCCTCTGCCGCGGGAAAAATGATCCTTTTTTCCAATTCCAGGGCCTGCTGAAACAGGGAACTGATTTCCACTGAAAGGACCTCGGCCATCTTAAGTAGCGCCGGCAGAGAAGGATAGATAATGTTGGCTTCCACCTGGGAGACGGTGCTGGGCGTCACCCCCACCAATTTTGCCAGCTCGGCCTGGGACAGACCTCGCTTGATTCGTAGTTCTTTGATACGCAAACCGAGGTTCATGTGACCACGGCCCCGTTTTTCCATATCAAAGGTGATCGTGAGGTCCTTGACCCAGTACCGATGGGGTTCATGGGTGTCCTCTGTGCCGCGATGTTCGGCTTTCAGAATCGTCAGTGCGGTAGTACCTCTCTTTATGGAAAGGTCGATGGCAACTTGTGCGATCTGATTGATCTGGGCCCTGAGTTGTTGCGAATGGGCTAATTTTTCCATAATCCAGTATGCAATGGTGTTCAGCTCGTAAAGGCGAGGGCAGGAATGCGAATAAAACTTGAGGATGGCGTCCTCGCCTCCCCAGATCTTCTGCATGCCGGTCATGCTTTCGAATATCAGGCGAACATCCCCGTGCATGGTTTCGTGGACACCGTAGAGGGTTTCCATGACATGGTCCATGTCACGGGGCTTATCGATCTTCTTGACACTGCAAACCCGTTCCGGGTCAGGCTGTTCATAGAATTTCACAAATATGGGGCTGCTGGCCCCTTTGCCGCAGGTGAAGCCGTCAAGGATGGTGAGATCCCGGCTTTCAGCGAGGACGCCCAGTTTGTCAAGGAGGTTCTTGGGAGAGCGGTCAAAGCTGATGTAGATAACCGGCTTTTGCAGGGCCAGGGAGGTTTCGAGAAAATTCAGGCAAAAAGCAGAAGCCAGATTACCCGAATCATCGTGCCAGACCACGTTGTCCCCAATGAAAAGACCGCCCAGAAGGCGATCCAACTGGCTGACTCCAGAGCTAACCCGTGTTTTTTCGTTCACAAAAAAATCCTTATAGCGTAAGTGTTGTTGACCTGTGAGACTTGTATAGTTAGTATATTTATATGATTGGGAAAGTACTTGATTGTCAAACATTGTATCGGAGACTTGTGTAACTGTCAACGGCCTGTTGCGGACGTGCTGTCGTTCAAGTCCTTGAGCATACAAAGCTTGAGGCTGAATGGTGCGTGTATAAGCCGTCCATTGAGGTGTAGAGATGAAAAAAATCGAGGAAGTCACACTCCTTTACGAAATTAGCAAAGCCCTCAACGTTACTCTGGAGCTGAGAAAGTCCCTCTATAAGGTCTTGGATATTCTTTCCAACTCAATGGATATGGTACGGGGAACCATTACCATTCTGAATCCCTTGCGAAACGAGATTAGCATCGAAGTGGCTCATGGTCTTTCCAGAGCGGCCATGGAAAGAGGGAAATACAAGGTGGGAGAAGGGATTACGGGGCGTGTTATTCAGAGCGGCAAGGGTCTTGTGGTGCCCAAGATCAGTGAGGAGCCCGACTTTTTGAACCGCACAGCCACAAGAAAAACCGCCCGCAGTCAGGAACTTTCTTTCATCTGTGTTCCTGTCAAAAAGGGCAATCAGGTTGTGGGGGCCCTGAGTGTTGATCGGCCTTTTGACGAATCTTACTCGTTAAATAAGGGGAAGCGGCTTCTTTCCATCATTGCCACGATGATCGCCCAGCACGTCATTAATCTGGAAACCATTCACCTTGAGAAGGAGCGCCTGAGAGAAGAAAACAAGAGGCTTCGACAAGAGCTTTCCAACAAATACCGCATTACCAATGTAATTGGGAACAGCAATAAGATGCGGGAGGTCTTTCAAATGATCTCCCAGGTATCGAAGAGCAATGCCACGGTGCTAATTCGTGGGGAAAGCGGCACAGGCAAAGAATTGGCGGCCAACGCCATTCACTATAACAGTCTGAGATCGAAAAATTCCCTCGTGAAGGTGAACTGTGCAGCCCTGCCCTCCAATCTTGTTGAGAGTGAACTTTTCGGCCATGAGAAAGGGGCCTTTACCGGGGCCATCCGGCAAAAACCGGGAAAATTTGAGCTGGCCAACAAAGGGACAATCTTTTTGGATGAAATCGGTTCCATCGGTATGGATGTTCAGGTGAAGCTCCTGCGAGTTCTTCAGGAAAAGGAGTTTGAACGGGTAGGTGGATATGAGACCATCAAGACAGACGTCCGCATCATAGCTGCCACCAACAAAAA
>DAOVEU010000204.1:0-4695 GCA_030668805.1 Desulfobacterales bacterium | reverse complement strand
CCCTTCGCCCTTTTCCCCCTGGCCATCCTTTCCCCCCCCGGCCTTCACCCGAAATATTTTCGAGGCCATCATCGGAACAAGAGACAGGGCGACAAATAACGATGCGAATAAAGACACGGCCACAGTAAGAGCCAGGCCCCGTGAGAGTTTCCCTGCGATTCCAGTTGCAAAAAACATAGGTAGAAACACCGCTATTGTTGTAAATGTTGAGGCAGCTATGGCCATTCCCACCTCACTTGTGCCGCCAATAGCAGCCCTGAATCTGTCCTTTCCCTCTTCCATATATCTGAAGATGTTCTCGATGACGATGATGGCGTTGCTAACCAGCATCCCCACCCCGAGCGCAATCCCGCTCATCGTCATCACGTTGAGTGTGAAATTAAAGGCATAGATAACAACGAACGTTGCCAGGATTGACAGGGGGATGGACAGGGCAATGGTGATCGTAGGCCTCCAGTTTCGCAGCACCAGCAGGATCAGGAGCACGGCGATGAGCCCGCCCCACAGGGCATCCTGTCCGGTAGATGCGACGATTCTTTCGGTGATGTCGCCCTGGTCAAGTACGATGTGGAACTTGATATCCGGCGGAAGTTCCTCCTTTAATGCCCTGGCCTGTTTCTTCACGGCTGAAACAACCTGTGCAGTATTGGCTCCGGATTCCTTGACAATAAGAAGCATTGTCCCGTTCTCCCGGTTCACATGGCTGTCGCAGCGAATCTCTTTATAGGTATCTTTTACGGCGGCTATGTCTTTTATGTAGACTGGTGCTCCGTTTGGAACTGATACAATGGTATCCCGGATCTGGTCAAGATTTTCAAACTCACCGATAGCACGAAGCAGGTATTCCGTGTGTCCATGGATCACGTGACCTCCGGAAAGGTTCAGGTTCTCATAGCGCAACTTGGCCACTACCTGCTGGATAGGGATTCCCAGGGATTCCAGCCTGGTCCGGTCGATGAGGACCTGTATCTCTCTCTCCCGTCCGCCCATGATGAATGCGTTTGCCACGCCGTCGACCATCTCGATACGGTCTTTTATTTCATCCTTGACAAGGGTACGAAGGTCGCGGAGATCTCGTTGGCCGGTGATACCATAGGCGATGACCGGGAACATTGCCGGGTCGAACTTGACGACAATAGGATCATCGATCTCCGATGGTAGAAATTTTTTGAGCATGCCTATGCCGTCCCTCATGTCCTGGGCCGCAAAGTCAATGTTCGTCCCCCATTCAAACTCCACCAAAACAAGGGAAAGACCTTCGAGCGATGTAGAATTGACAGTCTTTACATTTTTGACCTGGCTGACTGCGGTTTCAATGACCTTGGTAATGCGATTCTCCACATCCTCCGAGGCAGCACTTTCATAGCTGGTGATCACCGCGGCCACAGGATAGGTGAGGTCGGGCATAAGCTCAATGGGGAGGCGGATAAGGGAAATCGCCCCAAGGACTACGATTATCAAGATAAACATCAGCACCGTCACCGGACGATGCACTGAAAATTCAGGTATTCGCATCTCTACTCCATCCTTAGCAGTTATTCACTTATTTGCTTTTCCGGGAAGCCTTTAAAACAATCCTGTCTCCATCTTCAAGACCAAGATTTCCCTCAACTATAACATTCTCGCCCGCATTCACCCCTGAGATGACTTCTACATAAACCCCATCTGAGATCCCGAGCGTCACAGGCTGGGCTTTGGCGTTGCCGTTCAATGCTAAAAAGACAATCTTGCCTTCCTCAACCTCAGTAACTGCCTCAAGGGGCACCTTTACAATATCCGTTCGTTTGTTCAGGACAAGCTTAACTCTGGCGAACATGCCTGGTTTCAACCGGTTTTCAGGGTTTTTGATCATGATCTCGGCCTTGAAGGTACGGCTCCGAGGGTCAACTACTGGACTGATTTTGGAAACCTTCCCCGGAAAAATCTCACCAGGAAAGCCATCCAGCGTGATAATGGCCTCCTGGCCAAGCCTGACGGCATTGACCCGGTTTTCCGAGATATTTACCATGGTCTTGAGATATCTCATATCCACGAGATCTAGGAGTGCCTTGCCGGGCATCATTGGCGGTGAAACCACCTCTCCCGGCTCTACATTCTTATGGGCTACAACTCCGTGGATAGGGGAAGTAATTGTGGCATTTTGATACTGCCTCCTTGCAGCAGCCAGAGCTGCTCCGGCCTGCCCAACCTGCGCCCTGGCAATATCAATGTCCTCTCTGGTTGCTCCTGTCTTAGCCATTTCAAGCTGTGCCTGGGCGGATTTGTATTGGGCCAGAGCCGCGTCGTAACGCGCCTTTGCCTCGTCGTACTTTGTCCTGGGGATCGATCTGTCCTTCAAGAGGTTGTTCATACGCTCAAAGCTGATCTTGCAGATGTCCACGTTGGCCTTTGCCTGAGCCAGCGCAGCCTCGGCCTGATCGATCTTTTCCTTCCTTGTTCCTGCCAGCACTTTAGCAAGGCCAGCCTCCGCAGTTGCAACGGCCGCCTCTGCCTGCTTAACTGCAAGTAAAAGCTCCCTTTGTTCCAGTTTGATAAGGACATCTCCAGCCTTAACGAGTGTACCCTCATCCACAGGCACCTTATCTACCCTTCCTGGAATTTTTGAGGTTATCTTCACCTCTTGTGCTGCCATGAGAGTCCCAGTTAGAGAGAGTATCTCCAAAAGGTTTCCTTTCTGGGCTAAGATAACGGCCACCTCTCTCTCTGGATCCGTCTGCTTGGTGTTAGCAGAACCCTTGTCCCCACACCCCGCAATAAACACGAGACAGACTAAAAGAGTCAGGGCGAGTACCGCCCAATCTCGTTTATCCGGTTTCATTATTTCCCCTCCTCTGGTTTCTTTTTTCTACCTGCAAGCCGGGGCTTATCAGCCCGGCAGCCTTCTCTGGCCCAATAATTTTTTTGCCAACGGCGCTTTCCAGCCGGGCTATGGCTACAATATAGTCATATAAGGCCGTATAATAATTTTGCTTATTGCGGGTAAGCAATGTCTCTGCATCCACCACATCTGTAGATGTTACAACATTCTCCCTGTATTTGTTGTTTATAAGACGCAGGTTCTCTTCTGCCTGGGCCACAGCCTCTTTAGCAACCCCTATACGGTCTTTGGCCTCCTGTATAGCCAGAAATGCCGCCTTGACCTGTAGGGAAATCCCGTCACACACCTCTTTTGCCTTCTCCTCGGCCCTGGTTAATTTCTTTTTAGCCTTGCGTACTTCGGCCGTTGTTTTCCCGCCGCTGAAAAGGCCTATCTGAATTCCAATCTCCCCATAGAGGTTATCACCATGTAGACTGCCATCTGGATCTGCAAATTTCTGATAGTCATCGTCATTCCAGTTATAGCCCCCGGCCACATAGATCCTTGGAAGGTGACCGGCCCTGGCTGCCCTGATACCTTCCTCTTCTATACCTATGGCCTTCTGAACAACATTGAATTCTGGCCTATTTTCTATTGCAAGCTGAAGACAGTCTTTTAAACTTATTGAAAATGGTATTATCCTTGTATCATCTATTACTCTGGTGGGAAGATGTACATTTACACCAAGGACACTGTTTAATATAGAGGTGGCGAGTTCCATAGCATTTTTCGCCTTTATAAGCATCTGCCTTACCTCTGCTACCTGAACCCGGGCCCGGAGGACATCATTCCTGTCTACAACACCATATCTTTCAAAACTCTCTGCGGTCTTCAGGTGCTCTTTAGCTTGGTTTAGGGATTCCTGAGCAATCACCTTTCCCCTTTGCGCCCTAAGAACATTAAAGTAGGCATTTACTACCTGGAAGATGACCTGCTGGCGGGTTCTCCTGTAAACGAGATTGGCGATGTCCCGTCCAAGGTTTGCCTGATTGTAAGTACCCAAGGACAGACCGAAATCCCAGATTGTCATCATTACCTTGATTTCTGCCCTTCTGAACTCTTTCTCTCCAGCATACATTGGAGGCATCAGCGGGTTCCCGGGGTCAACCATTGCAGGCTGTCTATTGCTCCGGTCATAGGCATAGCCAGCCGATACATGGGGCATGAAAAGTGAACGGGCGATGGCTCTATCGTATCCGGCAATGCCCATGTCCTCAAAGGCCTGCCGCAGCCTGTGGTTATTCTTGAGAGCAATGGCGATGGCCTCTTCAAGCGAGATAGGTCTGTCCGGGATAAGAACCGAGGCAAATGGTTCCTCTGATTTTTTCTCTTGGATGGCATGCATTTCCGGGACAAGAATACGCTCTTTCAAAGTCTCCACACGATATTCGTGGTACGGGCCCCCCGGCGTGATACAGCCGGATACAAGCAGGAAAGCAAACAAGCCTGTTGCAGCAATCAGTCTTTCGTGGATCATTGATTCATTTCCTCAATACTTATATTCTCTCATATCTTTTTGTTGCCTCTACACCTTCCAAATGGGGGTTCCTTTATGCCTTGACATCCCTCTTTTCGTATATAAGACCGTAAAACAGGATAGACATTAATTCATCGAGATATTTATCAATCTTTTCTTCACTTTCCTGGACCAGCCAGTTTAGCTCAAAGCCCCTTAGCCCATGTGCTATTGCCCTGGCTGTCAAAAGGGTATTATTAGTATGAACAATACCCTTTTCTACCCCTTCGTTTAAAATAGAGCGAATAATATCCACCTCCCGCTTGAAAAGCTCACTACGAATGTCCTCTGCACTGGGCAAAAGCTTCTCTATTCCCTCACG
>DAOVEU010000023.1:0-11090 GCA_030668805.1 Desulfobacterales bacterium | reverse complement strand
CATTTCCATCTCGAGGGACGAGATGTGGCATATGCACTGGCTGGGAATGATCATAGGTGAATTGGGGGGAGAACCCAACTTTACACCCGCCCCCTACCCTTATGATCCAACCAGCCGGGCCACGATGCTCAAATCCTACGTGGAATACGAGGAGAAGCTGATCCCTCATTACAATGAAGAAACGGACAAGGTGGATGATCCCCACATCAGGAGGGTCCTTCAGAGAGAAGCATGGGAATCAGCTATCCATGCCAGAAAGTTTCAAAGAAAACTGGACAAATTAAGCCCGGAAGAGGCAGCAGGCCTCCCAGGGGAAGAAAGTGAATTGCCCAAGGAATTGCTGGATAAACTGCAAGCAGAAGTCACAATGAAATATACGGAGATGTTGCAGCACCTCCGCACCTCCTGGGTCTTCCAAAAAGATGAAAACATGGGCTGGAAGATCATGGACCAGGCCATCGAAAAGATGAGACAGCTTGCGCACTTTGCCGAAGATATCGCAGAAGATGGTATTGCCCCTAAATTCAAGCCTGGCGAGATAGACATGAGCAATGCCATTGGGCTGGCTCTAAAAAGGGCCTTGGAAGATGTGCGGGGGGCTCGGGAGCGCCACTTGAAGTTGAGGGAAGATACCGAAGTGAAGAAGCATTCAGGACTTGTCATTAACCTGGACCTCACCGTCCAACAGGAGGAATATCAAGGAGCAGAGATCGAAGACTGGAGTAAAAATAAGTAGAGGGAATACTTTCTATCGCGCTAATCCGCCGGAGGAAACCCTTCGGGCGGCGGGCGGATATGGTGTCACCTGGCAATGCAGGGCTATCCTGGACCACCTGGCCTCAGCGGACCCCCATCCCAGTGCAACTGACGTCTTCTAGAAGGCGGGAAAGACCCATCCGGGGGTGAGCTTGGCTATAGTCTACAATGTGTTGGGGATCCTGGTTCGCAGTTGACATTCAATACTCACACAGCCGTTATTAGAAGGGAGGTGATATGGGATTGCTGAGTAAGGTTTCCGTAGGCTCTCGGAATTTATTTTCAACAACCTAAAGGGAAAGGAGACAACAAATGCGAAAAAAAATAATCAACAGTAGGTGGGCTATTCCGGGAGTGCTTTGCGCTTCCCTTATCGCACTGGGTGCGGCTTATGCCGGAGAAGCGACAAAGAGCAGTTACAGCCCCGTGGTCATTAAAGAACCCTTCGAAAAGACAATGGCTCGCATGAAGGCTGCCAAGCCCGAGGTGATGAAACGGCAGATGGATTTACTCAATGAGCGATATGACTTGAACAACCGACCGGCTAAGGGCGTGATGATGTCTGGAGGGGAAAAGCCTGTCCAGGAAGGCGTCCGGGCCAAACTGCCCAAAGGGATGACCTGGGAAAAGCTTGCCCAGATGAATCCCGAAGAGATCCGAAAAAAGGACCTTTGGCCCATAGGGTTCCTCCCTCTGCCCCACCCGAACCACCGGGAAGGGGGCATGGTCTTCCCCAAGTTCCATATTGATGAGATCAAGAAGCAGGAGGGGCGGGACCTCACACGTTTTGATTTAGATCTCGACCTACCGGATCATTTATTGCCTGAGTTTCCTCCACCCATCTATTTGACAACCCGGCCAGACCTTGGCGATGTATCTCAGGGAAAGGTCGTCACCATGATGAACTATTATGAGATGTTTAACGGAATCCTGAATCCCAAGCAGATCGAGGGTCTCAGGTTGCTTGTCGCGGCGTTCCCCCAGCAGCAGTTCAATCAGACAGAAGATCGCCGCAGCGAGCTTCCCAGTAGGGGTGTCACATGCTTTGACTGCCACGTAAACGGGCATACAAATGCTGCTACCCACCTGGTGGGCGATATCCGCCCTCAAGAGTTCAGGCATCGTTTAGATATTCCGACACTCCGCGGGGTGAACATCCAGCGTCTGTTCGGTTCGCAGCGCGCGCTGAAGTCGATTGAAGACTTCACCGAATTTGAGCAGCGGGCTGCCTATTTCGACGGCGATCCAGTGATCGCCACAAAGAAAGGCGTTAATGTTCTCGAACGGGGCAGTCAGGCCCACTTTATGGCCGAGTTCCAGGCGATCTTAGACTTCCCGCCGGCGCCCAAGCTGAACATTTACGGCAAGCTCTGTCCGAAAAAGGCCACCGCCTCCGAACTGAGGGGAGAGGAAATCTTTTTTGGGAAGGCCCAATGCGCTGCATGCCATCCCGCTCCTTATTATACGGATAATCTCATGCACAACCTGAAAACAGAGCGTTTTTTCAAACCGCGCATGGTCAATGGCCGGATGGCCTGGGCTGATGGACCCATTAAGACTTTCCCCCTGCGTGGCATTAAGGATTCGCCTCCTTACCTCCACGACGGCCGGTTGTTGACCCTGGAAGACACTGTGGAGTTTTTCAACCTGGTTCAGGAACTGAAGCTTACGGAGAAAGAGAAGAAGGACCTGGTGAATTTTATGAGAGCTCTTTAGGTATTTGTGGGGTGGAAGGGTGTCCGGGCAGAAACAATCAAGAGTAGTAAGAACCTTTCCACCTCTCAAAGAACCATAACAAGAAAGATCAGTGCAAAGGAGGAACCCCCAATGAAACAAGGCATTGAACCCATCAGCATGAACCGTCGTCAATTTCTTGTCACGACCCTGGCCAGCTCAGCCCTTCTCGCAAGCGGTGTGATAGGCGTCCCCGCCATTGCCCGGGAGTCGACCGCCTTTGAACTTCCGCCGCTTCCTTACCCGGAGGACGCATTGACTCCTTACGTTTCGAGCCGTACCTTGAGCTTCCACTACGGCAAGCACCACCAGGGCTACGTTAACAACGTGAACAAACTGACCAAAGGCACCAAGCTGGCCGAGTTCTCCCTCGAGAAGATCATCAGGGCCACTGCCGGTAACCGGACCAAAGTGGCGACCTTCAACAACGCGGCCCAGGCCTGGAATCACTCCTTTTACTGGAAGAGCATGAGACCAAAGGGGGGTGGGACGCCCACCGGTAAGGTCGCAGACAAGATCTCAGGGGAATTCGGTAGCTTCGGAAACTTCAAGGAAGAGTTCACAACGGCCGCCACCACACAGTTTGGTAGTGGCTGGGCCTGGCTGGTCATGGACGGGAATTCGCTCAAGGTTGTAAAAACCAGCAATGCGGATACACCTCTTGCCCACGGCCAGACACCGCTTCTCACCGTTGACGTCTGGGAGCATGCTTACTATCTCGACTACCAGAACCGGCGGAAGGCCTATGTCACAGCTTTCTTGGCTCACCTGGTCAATTGGGACTTCGCTGGGGAAAACCTTGACAAGATCAGAGTAGGCCGTAACTAACACCATGGCTTTTTGCTGAGATTCTGTTGCCGCTTGTGACGAGGGGGTGAAAATCATGACAGAAGAAAAAGAGACAACATCCAAAGACGAGACGAAAAAAGGGAAGAAGAAAGCTGACGAGCCTCTCCCGTTCTGTACCACAGCGCCCAGTGCAGAGCATGCGAGGGGAGCCAATGAAGACGAACCATGTGACGACTCTCGTGAAGCAAAATAGCATCGAAGCGTCTTGCAGCCTTTTTTACTGATTTGATAAGAAGAGGCTTTAAGGGATTGTCCAAGGAGGTTATATGACAACGCCGCAACACTGCCCCGGGTTTGAACAGTTTAAACACTTGCAGTCTTTCATCTGTAAATGTCCCAATTGTGGGAAGGAGAAAGAGATTTTTTCAGACGAGTTTGACAGAAGGCATGTATGCAACGGGTGCAGAAAAGAGATTGATTTTGCGCAGTGTACTCTCGATAGTGAGGCGTAGGATCAGATTCGTTCTATGGTTGTCCGTCTTTTAGTAATTTCATGCCCAGGAGGTTATGTGTACTCGGCTGATGCAAAACCAAAAAGGGCGTCAAATCGGTTAATTGGCGAAAAGAGCCCTTACCTTCTCCAGCATTCGGAAAACCCGGTGGACTGGTATCCTTGGGGGGAGGAGGCTTTCCAAAAAGCGAAGAAGGAGGATAAACCAATCTTCCTTTCTATTGGCTACGCCACCTGCCACTGGTGCCATGTAATGGCACACGAGTCGTTTGAAGACGGGGAAGTTGCCGAATATCTCAACCAGCATTACGTTTCCATCAAAGTGGACCGTGAAGAGCGGCCGGATGTGGACAAGATTTACATGTCCGTGTGCCAGTCTTTGACAGGCCGTGGGGGCTGGCCCCTTTCGATCTTCATGATACCTGAGGGTAAACCCTTCTTTGCGGGGACCTATTTTCCGAAGGTAAGCCGGATGGGGATGCCCGGTTTTATCGATATCCTGAAAGAGATTTCCACCATGTGGCAAAACGACCGGGGCCGTGTCCTGAAAGCGGGCGAGGAAATCACAAGGGCTATTCAGCATGTGACAGATCCGGATGGGCCGGTTCAAGTTGTGACCGTGGAGACCTTGAAAAGGGGTTATGCTCAGCTTGCCCGAGCCTTTGATCCGAACTGGGGTGGTTTTGGCGCCGCACCTAAGTTTCCGACACCCCACCACCTCACCTTCCTTCTGAGATGGCACAAGAGGAGCGGCGATTCCATGTCCCATGAAATGGTCGAAAAGACCTTAGGTTCCATGCGAAGGGGGGGAATCTTCGACCAGATCGGTTTTGGTTTCCACCGTTATTCGGTGGACGCAAAGTGGCTGGTCCCCCATTTTGAAAAGATGCTCTACGATCAGGCATTGCTGGCGATGACGTACACAGAGGCGTATCAGGCGACCGGGAAGGTCAAATTCTCCCGGGTGGCACGCGAAATATTTACTTATGTCTTGCGCGATATGACTGCCCCTGGGGGCGGACTCTATTCCGCAGAAGATGCTGACAGTGAAGGCAAGGAAGGCCTCTTTTATGTTTGGACGCCTCAGGAGGTGAAAGAATGCATTGGGGAAGAGTTGGGGGATCTCTTCTGCCGCTTCTATGACATCACTGAGAGAGGGAATTTTGAAGAAGGCCGAAGCATTCCGCATATGCGTATGTCTCTTCAGGCCTTTGCGGCAAAAGAGGGTATGGAAGTGAAGAGACTCCAGGCCCATCTCAAAGAGGCGAGGGAGAGGCTCTTTGATCTCCGCAAGAAACGCATTTACCCCTTGAAAGACGACAAGATTCTGACCTCCTGGAATGGTCTCATGATCGCTGCCTTTGCAAAAGGATACCAGGCCCTTGCCGATCAGGCGTATGCGGGCGCAGCCGTAAGGGCCGCTGGCTTCATATTGAAAAATCTCAGAAGAAGTGATGGCAGGCTTCTCCGCCGGTACAGGCAGGGGAATGCAGCCTATCCGGGATATCTGGATGACTACGCCTTCTTGGTCTGGGGCCTGATCGAACTGTATGAAGCAACCTTTGAGATTTCCTATCTTGAAGAGGCCATGGCTTTAAGTGAGGCAATGATAGATATCTTCTGGGATGAACAAGGTGGCGGGCTTTATTTCACCGGAAAGGGAAACGAACCTCTTATTGCGCGGAGCAAAGAGATCTACGATGGCGCCCTGCCTTCAGGCAACTCGGTTGCGGCCTTAAACTTCTTGCGTCTGGGCCGCATGACCGGCAATGTCGATTTGGAGCAAAAGGCTGAACAATTGATTCGGGCTTTTTCTACGCAGGTTAGGGACCAACCCATGGCTTATACTCAGCTATTGATTGCCCTTGACTTCATGGTCGGCCCAAGCCAGGAGATTGTAATTGCCGGAGACCCAGCCCTTGAGGCCACCCAGGCGATGGTCAAGACCGTCCACCAGAAGTTTTTGCCCAACAAGGTCTTGCTGCTGCGCCCTGACGGGGTCGAGGGCAAAAGGCTTGCTACCTTGTCTCCCTTTGTGGAGGCCATGCTTTCAGAGGATCATCAACCTAGGGTTTATGTGTGTGAGCAATACGCTTGCAACAGACCAATAACAAATGTGGGTCAGTTGGAGTCAGCCCTTCATTCACCCTATCCGCAATCTAAAACCCGAAATGCCATAAAGGGAGGTTACTCATGGAAAAACAAGCCTTGATTGACAAGTTAAACAAGGATCTTGCCGATGAGCATGCGGCTATCATACGGTATCTTGTCCACGGTTGGATGGAAGGGGAAGGCACCCCTCTGGACAAATTAAGCCCGGAAGAGGCAGCAGGCCTTCCAGGGGAAGAAAGTGAGTTGCCTAAAGAATTGCTGGACAAGTTGCAAGCAGAGGTCACAATGAAATATACAGAGATGTTGCAGCACCTCCGCACTTCCTGGGTCTTCCAAAAAGATGAAAAAATGAGCTGGAAGATCATGGACCAGGGCATTGAAAAGATGAGACAGCTTGCGCACTTTGCCGAAGATATAGCCGAGGATGGTGTTGCCCCTAAATTCAAGCCTGGCGAGATAGACATGAGTAATGCCATTGGACTGGCTCTGAAAAGGGCCTTGGAAGATGTGCAGGGAGCTCGGGAGCGCCACTTGAAGTTGAGGGAAGATACCGAAGTGAAGAAGCATTCAGGACTTGTCATTAACCTGGACCTCACCGTACAACAGGAGGAATATCAAGGTGCGGAGCTCGAAGACTGGCTGAAAAACAGGTAAGTATCCTCCTGTGAAGAGTACGACAGAACGATTTATACATGGCGTCATTAATCGTTACGCATTTTGGAGCACAGGAGAGAACCTGAGACGTAGGGGCGGGCTTCATGCCCGCCCGCATGGCTGCATAGATCCGGTTTTTCGGGCGGGGATAAACCCCGCCCCTACGAAAGGAACGAGCACAACGAGGCGTTCAATGCGCAACTATTTATGTCGTCGTGTATAGAAATAGGAGAGGAACGATGCTACAAATCGAGGATCTACAGGTTAAGCTTGGTGACAAGGAAATCCTGAAACACATCGACCTGGAAATTCATCCGGGTGAAACCCATATTTTGTTTGGCCCGAACGGTTCCGGCAAAACGTCTTTACTGATGACAATTATGGGTTATCCACAATACAGGGTGACGGGTGGCAAGATTTCCTTCAAGGGAGAAGACCTCACTCATATGCCTGTTGACGAACGGGCGAAGCTGGGCATTGGCATGTCTTATCAACGGCCGCCCACGATTCATGGGGTGAAAACAAAGCAGATGGTTCAAATTTGCGGTAAAGGGGGAGTTAACGCTGAGGCTTTGGCCGCAAAGGTGAACTTTTCTGAATTCCTGGAGCGTGACATCAACGCGGGCTTTTCGGGCGGTGAGATCAAGCGCTCAGAACTGTTGCAGTTAATGGCCCAGGATGCGGATCTTTTGCTTTTTGATGAACCGGAGTCGGGTGTGGACTTGGAAAACATTTCCCTTATAGGGAATACAATCAGCGAATTACTTCAACGGGACTTTAAGGTAAACTCTCAGAAGACCCAGAAGGAGCGGCGTAAAGAACGAACCAAGATGGGCCTGATTATCACGCACACTGGCTTCATCCTGGATTACGTGACAGCGGACAAAGGACAAGTTCTTTATGAGGGCGTGCTGACTTGCACGACCAACCCACGAGAAATTTTCAGGTGTATTAGTAAAGTCGGATATGAGGAGTGTGTAAGATGCGCGATTTAGACGCAAAAGCCCGTCAGGCGAAGCAGAAAAAGGCGCCGCTTGGTCCGGACATTGATCTCGATGCCTATGAGTCGGAAGCCGTTGCCCATGAATATGTGGAGGATCTCGATGTCTTATCTGAAGCCGATAAGAAACGGATGATCCTGGCAGGGGTAGATGCCGAGGAAAAGGATAGGTCGGGCACCTTCATACAGAAAGATACGGTGGTGGTCCATGCCCATTCCAAGCAGGAAGGGCTGGAAGTGATACCAATTAAAGATGCACTGAAAAAGTATGACTGGGTTCAGGATTACTACTGGAAACTGGTGGCAGTAGACGCTGACAAGTACACCGCCAGAGCCCAGCTTGACTTGCATAACGGCTATGTCATCAGGGCCCTTGCAGGGAGCAAGGTCATCTATCCTGTCCAGGCCTGTATGTATCTGGAAAAGGAAGGCCTAAGCCAGAACGTTCATAACATTATTGTTGCCGAAAAGGGATCGGAGCTTCATATCATCACAGGTTGTGCCACGGCAGCCCATTTGCGACGGGGACTCCATGTGGGCATCTCTGAGTTCTACGTCAAGAAGGACGCAAAGCTCAGCTTCACGATGATTCACCACTGGGCCGAAGAGATGATGGTTCGGGCCAGATCCGTGGGAGTCGTTGAGGAAGGCGGACTTTTTCTGAATAATTATATCTGCATGAGGCCAGTCAAGTCTGTCCAGATGTATCCTACAACTCATCTGGTTGGAAAGGGGGCCGTGGCCCGTTTTTATAGCCTCCTTGTAGGGAGCCCCGTCTCTGAAATGGACGTGGGCGGCCGCATTTTCCTGAAAGAGCCGGATACCCGTGCCGAGATCATCTCCCGTGCCATCACCAACGGCGGGAACATTATTGCCCGCGGGGACCTGATAGGTGAAGTCCCCGGGATAAAGGCCCATCTGGAATGCCGGGGTCTAATCCTTAAGGGCGGGGCGATTCACGCCATACCCGAGCTACAAGGTAAGGTAGATGGGGTCGAGATGTCTCACGAAGCAGCCGTGGGCAAGATCGCGCAAGAAGAGATTCTCTACCTGATGTCTCGTGGTTTGAGTGAAGATGAGGCCACCGCGACTATTGTCCGAGGCTTTTTGAGCGTGGATATTCCCGGCTTGCCGCCCCAGCTCAAGGCAGAGATTGATCGTGCTGTGGAACAGAGTGATAAGGACATGATGTAGTCCTTTTAGCTGTTGGGCGGGTAGTCAAAAGCTTGAAGGGTCACAGGGCTATATTGTGCCGGTCTATGAAAGGGGGTGGTTTGGACTGCAAGTGGAAGGCTTATGCCATTTTTTGGACATTTCAAGCACATGAGGACAAAGATCATGCATGACAAGAAAAAATTGTGCGAGAAGATCAGATCGATCTATCCGGACATCGGAGAATGCGGCATCGATGTGGATGTAGAGTACGATGAGGCAAAAAAGGCGTGGGTTGTAGATTTGAAAAAGGATAAGCATGAACTTAAGACCCATCTGGAAGTACAGGAGGCCGATGAGTGTATGGAGGGCAAGCAGTGCGTTTCCCTTGGCCTGCAGGTCGCACAACTGAGGGCGAACATCGAGAGGATGTGAGATTGAGGAGGATTATCTTCAGATGGGGAGGGATTTTTTGCCCTCTCCATCTGAATCAAAAGGAGGTGTTATGAAACGTTTTGTATATGAGATTACCACCACGTTGCAGATACATTCAAACAAGTGGAAACGCAAAGTTAAAAAAAGGAGAAACAGTCATGGCAGAAAACATCAAATGGGGAACGGACATGGATGCGGCCCTGGCCCTGGCTCGCGCCGAGAACAAGCCTGTGTTGCTTGATTTTTTCAACCCCGGTTGAATCGGCTGTCAACAAATGGATGCGGTCACGTATCCGGATGCGAAGGTAATTCGCTTTATTACTGAAAACATGATCCCACTGCGCATTGCGTTTGACGCCCAGCCCTTGTCCACGGATTTCAATATCAAGTGGACACCGGCCCTTGTTACGCTTGATCCCGACGGCAAGGAACACCATCGAACGGTAGGTTTTCTTGCCCCGGAAGAGTTGATTCCTTCTCTGTTGCTGGGTATGGGGAAGTCCTATTTTGAAACGGATCGATTCGACGAGGCCCTTGGGAGCCTTGAGAAGCTGCTGGGAGAATACCCAGAGAGTGACTCTGCGCCAGAAGCCATCTATCTACGCGGCGT
This sequence comes from Desulfobacterales bacterium, assembly GCA_030668805.1. GTDB lineage: Bacteria > Desulfobacterota > Desulfobacteria > Desulfobacterales. The sequence continues at coordinate 1,337 of DAOVEU010000023.1, read as the reverse complement.
ATGCCAGTACAAAAGCACGCACGATCCCAAGCCCCTTAAAGAAGCTTATGACCAGCTCAAGGCCGCGCACCCCTCGAGCGAGTGGACGAAACGGGCTTATCCGTATCGGCTTCTGTAGGCCCAAATCACAGGTCAAACGATTTACGTCTTATAATGACGTGTTGAAAAAGAGAGGAGTTAGAGATGCAAAGACCAGTTAACATCTATACTCTCAGCACCTGCAGTCATTGTAGGGCCACGAAAAAATTCTTGGACGACTGTGCAGTGAAATACGAGTTTACGGATGTGGACTTACTTCATGGGGAAGAAAGGGTTGCTATTCTTGAAGATGTGAAGAAATGGAATCCGAGGTGTTCATTTCCGACCATTATTATTGGCGATAGGGTAATCGTGGGATACAGAGAAGACGAAATCAAGGAGGCCCTTGGATTATGAATGAGGTGGAAAAACTGTATGAGACGTTAAAGAAGGTTCAAGAACCAAAAGGTTACTACTTTAACAAGGACAAAGAAAGAGTCTTTGAACTTCTTCAGGCCCTTCTCGTGAACAAGGAGCGTTACGGTTACATGTCCTGCCCTTGCAGGCTGGCCTCAGGGGAGCGTGAACTGGACAAAGATATCTTGTGCCCCTGCGAGTACAGAACCCCTGACGTAGAAGAATATGGGAGCTGTTATTGTAACCTGTATGTTTCAAAAGCCTGGAATGAAGAGAAGCTTCCTCACGCCCACGTCCCGGAGAGGAGGCCACTGGAGAGAACTCCTTATTAGCGATGGGTACCCGGTCAGTGATATGTGAGAGAATTATTTGTGAGCCACAATGACGTAACTATTAAATCCGAAATTCGAAGCACGAAATCCGACACGAGGTGAAGCTTGCGCTAAACAATATCAAATGACCAAAATGCAAAATCCAAAATCCAAAATCTTAAACAAATACAAATTACCAAAGCTTAGGACAAACAGTAAATAACGTTTTGAGAATTTGGACATTGGAATTTACAATTTGTTTGCGGCTGATGCCTTGAGAACATCACGGATTTCGTGTTTCGGATTTCGAATTTAAAAATCAAGGGTTTTCGGCCAGACACTAGTCAAGTAAATTGCCATACAATCAAGGTACAATGAGAAAAAGGGGGATGTCATGAGAACGATCAAGATAAAGGGGATGTCGTGCAGTCACTGTGTCATGGCTGTTACCAAAGCCTTGAATGAGGTCGAGGGGATCCAAAACGTCAAAGTGGACCTTGCAAAAGGTGAGGCTGCTTTTGATAAGGGAAAGCCCATTGACATGGACCTTGTAAGAAAAGGGATCAAGAAGGCAGGATACGAAGTTGTCTA